>CAYQDH010000197.1:0-9291 GCA_964416075.1 uncultured Anaerolineales bacterium
GATTCGGGCCAGCAAAGCGCGCAAGATCTTTATCTGTAACCTGATGACCCAGCCTAACCAGACGGATGGTTATTCGGTGGCCGATCACGTGCGCATGATCCACAAGCACTGCGGGTTTCGCCTGGATTATATCCTGGCTCACCACGGGAGGACCATCAGCGATGAGGTGCTCAACAGGTACAAAGGCTCTTCATCCGTGCCTGTGGAGCCTCCGCCCCTGGTGGCCCAGGACGATTCGCTGGTGGCGATCTTTCCCGATACGCCCCAGGAGATGGTGCTGATCGATGGTGCCATCTTGATGCGGCGAGAGCTCGCCACGGAGGTGCTGGAGCCAGATCCTCTCACCGGCCAGGATCACCTGGTGGTGCGCCATGACCCGGCCCGGCTGGGCGAGGCGTTGCGCGCGGTGTTGCACGACTATGCTCTGCAAGAGCAGCTTTCGGTGAGCCGTGCTATTTTTCGCGAATATGATATTCGTGGCATTGTGGGCTCGGAGCTCACAGCGACAGCAGTCGAATCGATGGGCCGGGCGTTCGGCACATACATGCAAAGGCGCACTGGCCGACAGCAAATCATCGTGGGCCGCGATGTGCGGACCAGCTCGGCGTCGTTTGCGCGAGCTGTGATCAAGGGACTGGTCGCCTCGGGTTGCGAAGTCATCGACATTGGCCAGGTGCCGACGCCTGTCACGTCGTTCGCAGTGAACCATTTTTGGGTCGATGGCGCTGTGCAGGTCACGGCGAGCCATAACACGGCCGAGTTCAATGGGCTCAAGCTGCAAGTGGGTATGGAGGCCCTCTCCGGACAAGAGCTGCAGAAGGTGGAGCGGTTGATCGCCCGGGGCGCCTTTGCCACAGGAGAGGGAAACCGCCGGGTGCGAGATGTCGTGTACCCCTATATGAATTGCATCCTGCACAAGGTGCACCTCAAGAGGTCCCTCAAGGTGGGGGTTGATGCGGCCAATGGTGTATGTGGCCCCCTGGCGGTTCGCTTGCTGCGAGAATTGGGGTGTGAGGTGGTGCCCCTGTACTGTGATCCGGATGGGACCTTTCCCAACCACCCGCCCGATCCCGTCGAGCCGGCCAACATGGCAGAGCTGGCTGCTCTGGTCTTGAGCGCGGGATGTGATGTGGGCATCGGCCTGGATGGTGATGGCGACCGCATCGGCCTGGTGGATGAAAGGGGTGGGGTGGTCTCGCCGGATATCTATCTGCTACTGTATGCGCGCGAAGCCCTTCGTAACGGCCCCGGCAAAGCCGTGTTCGAAGTGCGCTGCTCCGAGCTGCTCTTCGATGGCTTGCGCAAGTATGGCGGCATCCCCGTGATGGCCCGGTGTGGCAACACCTTTGTGCAATCTCGCATGCAGCAGGAGCGGGCCGTAATCGGCGGCGAATTGAGCGGCCACATCTTTTTCAACGACCCGCCTTTCGAATTTGACGACGCCATCTATGCCTCGGCCCTGCTACTAAGTTACATGGACCGCGAGAGCCGTCCACTAAGCGAGATGCTGGCAGAGCTGGTCGAAGGCCTGCCACAGTATGTCAGCTCGCCGGAGATTCGTCTGGACTGCCCAGACTATAGTAAGTGGGATGTAGTCGATGCGGTGCGCGATGCTTTCGCCTCCACCTATCGTGTCATCGATATCGACGGAGCCCGCGTGTATTTCGATGATGGGAGTTGGGGGCTGGTTCGCGCTTCCAACACCTCGCCCAAGCTTTCTCTGCGCTTCGAGGGGCGTACGCTCGAGATCGTGGAGCGGATGAAGGCGGCCATGCGGGCGGAGCTAACCAAGCATCTGGATAGCGTTGAAGGACTGTGATGGACCGCTAGCCTGGTCTGATCTCGTTGCTTCGGCCCCCCTGCCGTTCGATTCACATATCTAGGTATCAAGGATAAGCCATGACCAAACAACGTTACGAGGAAATGTTGCCCCATGAGTTGGCCGCGGTTCTGGAAAAGGCTCCCGTAGCATACTGGCCTCTGGGAACACTCGAGTATCACGGGCCTCACCTGGCCATCGGCAACGATGCCCTCAAGGCCGAGGGGATTCTCGAGCGCGCCTGCGCGCGAACCGGCGGGGTGATCGTGCCACCGCTCTATTGGGGCATTGGCGGTGGACACAAGGGCTATCCCACCAGTGTCATTGTACAGGATAGTACCCTGTCTGCGCTGCTCGACGATGTGCTGGCCGGCTTGGAGCGAGTCGGTTTCCGCGTCTTTGTGCTGCTCACAGGGCACTATCCGGGCGAACAGGTACAGGCAGTCAAAGGGGCCGCGGAGCGCCTGTTGCGCGCACATCCGGAGGTGAGGGTGTGGGCCCTGCCCGAATACGAGGCCTTTCCCCGCGAGCGTCGCGCCGACCACGCGGCCCGATGGGAGACCTCGATCCTCATGTACCTGCGGCACGATCTGGTGGACATGGCGCGACTGGTGGGCGCGGATGCGCCCGATGCGCCTGAGGCCACCCGCACGCTGGATGAGATGAATGCAGAGGGGCCGCTGCATGGCTTGCTGGGTCAGAATCCCGCTCGCTATGCCAGCCCTGAGGCGGGGCAAGAGACGATCGAAGGGATTGTAGACAACCTGGTCATGTGGGTTAGGGACTGCCTGGCGCAACTGGGACATGCCTGACCCATCCCCTTCGTTCAACTGGCACAGATGGCTATTCTCCTTTCTGTGCATGCTGTATATGGTGCACGGCCCCCTGGTTCTGCTATGATCGTTGTGCCAGGTCGCACCCGCACCCCCAAGGTGGGGTGCGCCTGGATTGCGGCAGGAATGGCATCAGAGCGTGATGGTGGGGAACTAGGGGGGAGATGGTCATGGAACAAGAGTGCCGAAATATCTGGCTTTCATCCAGTGAGCGCGAGATGCTCGTCATGGCAGTGCGCGCCATCGAACAGGGGGTATTTCAGCTTCGTTATGATCTCTTCCCGCTCAAGCCGGCCGCCAGCGCCTCGCTCCAGACGGTTGAGCGGAGTTGCAACCGGATCCGCCGCATTCTCGACGTGCTAGAGTTGCCGGAGCCGAGATGCGCCTCCTCAGAACGCGTTTCGGCCAAAACCGGTTGAGTTTTCCGTGGGATATGCTATAATAGAGGGTGAGGATAGGCTCTGCCTAACAGAGCTTCCTGTGGCGTTAGCGTTCAATGGCGTTTGGAGCTGTTTACCTCGAGAACTGTTTTTCGTTTGAGAGGAGGGCAATTGCCATGCCAGATACCCCAGCTAGCGACAAGATTCACATTGCGGACCTGGTCACCTGCCTTAAGTGCGGTCAGAGCAACGCAGTGGGTGAGCGCTACTGTATCACTTGCGGCGCCCATCTCACGGGGGTCGCCGCCACTCCTGCGGCAACGGCCGAGCCGCCCAAGAAGCCGGGGCTCCTGGGCCGGCTCACGGCCCGCAAATAAACCCACATCGATCTACTTCTCTACCTTAGCTGCCACAGCGTTAGAGGCCATGCTCAGAAGGCGACTTGCCTTGGGCTGGTTGGTGAGGATAACGCAGCTTAGCCTTGTCTCCGGACCGGCCCATGCCGCGGTTCCGGTCGCTCCCTAATCACCAAAGATGAATGTCAGGGCTCTTGCTCTACGCGCGTAATGCGCTCCCCTTCTATGGAAGCCAGGTATTGAGCCTGGCTTGGCACATCTTCAAAGCGGATCGTGCTCGCCGACTCCTCCAAGGGGATCAAACGCCGGCCCTCTTCGAGCAGGCCCAAGGCGCGAATCTGGTCTACCACGCCCTGATCGGTGACCAGCTCATCCACAGCCAGGCCCTTGGAGAGACGATCGATGCACTCGTGGAGCAGGGCATAGGGTGTGCGGGCCGTCATGGCCCACAGGATAGTGTCTGGGGATGCATCAGCAGCGAAACCGGTCTTGAGCTGGTAGCTGTCATCTTGGCGCACCCAGGTTCCGGTGATGCGCCTGTGCGCACAAGCCCGGCACTCGTCCCAGGTCTGGGTTTCGTCATCCAGGCCAAACGAAGTACCGACAACCTGCAGCGATTCCAGCCCCTGGCCTGCAAAGCGAATCACGCCATCCGTGGCGACCCAGAAACGCTGGCCCTCGGGCGACCAGACCGTCGCCCACTCCCCATCATCCTGCTGGCGCAGCAGGTCGAACGTAGGTTGCAGGTTACCGGCTTCCCCCGCGGCGGAGATAAGCCCTATCGCGCCCTCCTGCAAGCGCGCCTCTAGCAAGACCTGGCCATTCCCCACACGGTGCGCGCGGCCTTCCTGTAACACATAGACCCCTGCCGGAGGCAATTGAGCGGCCCATATACCATCTGCCAGGCGAACGAGACGTGGTATCATGGAGTCCATCGGCCATCCCGCTTGCTGCAGATGCTCTTCGATCTGCGATGCCAGGCTCCCTTCTTCGGCCCCCGATTGTCCCTGCACGAGCTCTGCCACCACCTGGGCCATGGCTTGGGGATCGTCCAACGTAGCAGCCAAGCGTGAATCCCAGGAACTCGCTCCTTCGGAGGGTTTGCCGATGCCGTCCGAGCTCCTGGTCGCGACCGATCCACCGATCGGCGGCATCCAGCCCAGGATTTGGGTTTGAGTGGGAAGTGACAAGGTGCGGCGGTCTCTACCATCGGGATGCACAGCATAGTAGTGGCTCCCCTGGTCCGCCTCGTGGTAACCTACGATATAGTCGCCCTCGGGCGTCCAGGACCCCAGGGAAGAGAACGGCGTATCCTCTTCCAAGATGCGGTGCGCCTGGCCTGTAGCGATGTCCAGTACCCAAAGGCCCAACGCCTCGATGGGGTCGCTCTCACCTTCCTGATCGCGTCGCAACAGGTAGGCGACCTGCCGACCGTCGGGGGACCAGAGGGGGAACATGCTATAGGCGCCCTTTTCGTGAGGCCAGATCTTGGGGCGGGCCTCTCCCTGGGCCTGAAGGTCGTATAGCGCGAATTGTGCGCCCGAATCGGTGAACTGTTCCGTCAAGACATAGCGGCCGTCGGGCGACACCAGGACATCTCCCTGTCCTTCAGCCGGATAGGTGTCGACTAACTGACCGCTGGTGGTGTCGTAGAAGCGAAGCTCCCGAAACACCGGTTGCTCACTGCGGGGGACAAGCAAAAGGCGCTTCCGCTCCTCATCGTAGCGGAGCAAGCTGACACTCTCCACATCATCCAAGGTGACCTGGCCGACGGTGGCCAACTCTCCCTTGCTCTGAGCGCCTGAGACATCCAGGATATGTAGCTCTACGCGGCGCTTGTCGGACTTGTCCTTACCTTCGGCGACGAGCGCACTGTAGACCAGGCTTCGCCCCTGGGCGCCCCACATCAGCTCAACATACTCTACGTCTGCGGATACCTCTAGCTTGGTGCCAACGAGCGTGTCGCTGGCAAGATCGAGCAACTCCACGGTGTCGCCCTGCGCGACGGCCAGAATCCCGCGCCGAAACGCTTGCCTCTCAAAATCGGGAGCCACCGCAACGCTCTCAGGGTTCTCACCCAAGTAGGCGCCCCGATAGACGGTTTCCCCATCTAGAAACACGAGGCCCTCAGAGTTCTCTTGTCGTGGCGTAACGGCCGGGGCTGCTGTGGATTCCGGCGTGCGCGTGGGGCTGGCAGATTCGGTGGCAGGTGCAGGCAGTGGCGTCGCAGAATCCGCCGACGGCGTCGAAACATCCACCGGAGGTTGTTGCGCAATCTCCTTGGTGGGCTCGGGAGCTGATGTAGGGGGTGGAGCGACCGTGGGTGTCCCAGATGGCTCTGGGACCGGCCAAGTCAAAGTGGCCACAGGCCCACCTTCCGATGTGCGTGTCATGGAAGGGAGCTCCGATGTGGGAGCAATCTCAGGCTCGGCCGGGGGCGGGGTTTCCGATGGATAAAGGAGGCCCATCGACCGATCAGCGATAGGACCGCATCCCACAAACCCGAAAAGGCACAAGACCAGGGCTAGCCAAGTGACAATGCGCAGAGATTGCTGCATGGGACTCCTGTGAACATAGGGTGCAGGCAACACGATAGCCGTATTCGGCAGCCGTATTACGATCGCTGTTGCATAGCAAGAACCAGAGCCAGTCCCTCACGTCAGCCAGGGCTGGCCGAGTGACGCCAGTGTACACGAGAATGGAGGCCATCGCAAGCGAGCAAAGCGCACCGCCGCGCGTTATGACGCGCGGCGAGGTGTCCTAGTGTGCTTTTCATGGGCAACAACCGAGAGAAGTTAGTTCTCGATGACGATGCGCACGCGACTGGGCGCAGGAAAGTTCCCCGTACGGTCCACGACGGTGAGCTGGATCCAGCAAGAACCGTTGGGCAAGGTCATGGTATCCAATTCCCCGAGCACGCCGTTAACCACGGGCTGGCGAACCGTATCGCCCACCACGTTCCAGTTCCCTGGCTCCTCACCCATGCTGTACTCAATTTTGTAGAACTGGAATCCATCGATGTTGGCGGTGCCGCGGATGGCCAATCTCCCCGAGACGCGGGCCCTTACCCCCGGAGACGTAATGCACACACCCGGGTTAGGGCACGATGGTGCGACCACCGCCGGTGTGGCTGTGGCAATTATCTCGGTCGGGGTGGGGATCCTAAGCGTCACGATCGATTGCGGTGTGGCAGTAGGTGTCTCGGCCCGGATGGTCGGAGTGGCCGTGGCGAACTCTCGCGTGGGGATGAACAGGGTGATGGTGGGAGAGGGCTGGGCGATAGCAGAAAAATCCGCCGAAGGGACAACGTAGAATTTGACCAGCGTGATCACCACAGCGATGCCCAGGATGGCGCCGACACTCGACATGGCCCGGCCCTCCTTGTGGGCCGCCACCTCTTTCTCCACAGTGAAGATGGTGTTCTCGCGCTCGCGGCGAGCACGAGTATAGGCACGCACGTTAAGCAGGATTAGCAGCAGGGCAGCGATGTAAAACCACAAGACATGCTGGTCGACCAGGTTCAGAATATAGGCCAAGATATTCAGCACGAAAATTGCCCCCAAACAGAATCAGGCCAAGCGGTTCAACAGGCCTTCCAGCAATTGGGCGAGGACCGGGAACGTGCGGCTGCCTGTGTCCAGGACCTCCTGATGCGAGGCCATCCCCTGCTCTTCCTCCGCACTGGCGAACGCATCCTTTGCTATATTGCTGATCACGGAAATGCCCAACACACGCAGGCCACCATGTCGGGCTACGATAACTTCTGGGACGGTGGACATACCCACCGCGTCGGCGCCGATGGCGCGCAGAAAGCGAATCTCGGCGGGAGTCTCAAAGCTCGGCCCAGCGACCATCACGTACACGCCCGTCTGGAGAGGTATATTCTGCGCTTGAGCCTCGAGGCGCAACAGATCGAGCAATTCCGGATCGTAAGCGCGAGTCATGTCCGGGAAGCGCGGCCCGAGAGCCTCATCATTTGGGCCTCGCAGAGGACTGTGTCCCGCCAACCCCACCAGGTTGAGGTGATCGACGATGGCCATCAGGTCACCCACCTTCAAGCCCGGCCGGATCCCGCCCGCCGCATTGGTGACGATCAGGGTCCGCACACCAGCAAGCTGCATCACGCGGATAGGAAACGTGATCTCGGCTGGCGAGTAGCCCTCGTAATAGTGGGAACGGCCCTGCATGACCATGACCTGACGATTTCCCATGCGCCCAAGCAACAAGCGCCCCATGTGCCCGGCGACCGAGGGGTGGGGAAAGTGGGGTATCTCGCCATAGGGGATCACGTCAGGCTCCAGGATGCGCTCAGCTACGGCACTCAAGCCGGAACCAAGGACGATACCGATACGAGGCGCGTAGCGGGTGTGGGTGCGGATATAGTCAACCGCACGAATGGTCGCCTGGCCCGTCACGGTGCCGGACATCGCCCCAATCCCCTTTCTGGCAGGCTTGGCACCTGTCCGAGCCAAGGCAAGACGCGGAGAGCTTGACCATGGACGATGCCGTTGATGATGGGAGTATACCAGAGATGGGCCTTTGTAGAAAGACCTGGTCGAAGACGCTCAGGAGCCCTTGTTCACCTGGGTGTACACCTGGGTCGTTGACACGTTGGCGTGACCCAAGAGTCCTTGCACCTCTCGAACATTGGCCCCGCTATCGAGCAAGTGGGCGGCAAAGGAATGCCTGAGTGTGTGCGGCGTGACCGAAGCATTGATGCCCACTTCTTCGACGTATTTCTTGATGATCAACCAAAGCCCCTGGCGTGTGAGGCGATGACCGCGATGATTCAGGAAAAGGGCGCTCTCATCCTGGGCTCGAGCCAACTGGGGCCGGCCGCTCTCCAGGTAATAATTCAAGGCGCCGATGGCTCGATGATGGATAGGAATGATGCGCTCTTTGCCCCTGGAATTCTTGCTCACACAGTGGACACAGCTGTCCGTAAAGTTGACATCCCCCATATCCAAAGCCACCACTTCGCTGACACGCATCCCTGTCGCGTAAAGCAACTCTAGCAGGGCTGCATCGCGCAAGCCGTGCACGGACGAGCCTTCTCGCGAGGGAGCTTGGAGCAGGCGTTCTACGTCGGGCCTGGAGATTGAAGTGGGAAGATACTTGCGGACTTTGGGGGAATCGAGATCGGTGCTGGGGTCTTGAGAGATGATTCCCTGGTTGAGCAGATAGTGGAAGAATGACTTGGTGGCAGCCACCTTGCGAGCTACCGTAGCAGAGGCGTATTCTCGGTCTCCACGCAAAGAGTTAACAAAGGTGATCAAGCTTTCCTTGCTGACCGAGTTCCAGGAAGCGGCCCCTATCTGCTCGTTAACGAACTGTAGAAACTGACCTAGATCATTGCGATAAGCCACAATCGTGTTGTTGGAATAGCCTTTTTGTTCCTGCAGGGACTCGAGAAAATCTTCAATCTGCTGTCGCATGGCACACTCTCCTGAAGGGCATGGAAGCTAATGGCGCGATTATACCATAACTTGGCATAATACCAAAAACGCGTGTGCAACAGGAATCACTCGTTTCAGTTGCAGAGTTCGTTCTGACATGCTAACCTTGGCTCATGCGATACACATTTGGTAGCCATCCGCCCGCTCCCTGGAGCCACCGCGTGCTCCTGATCTTGGCCATCTGCTTGCACGGGCTGCTTTTCATCTCTCGCCCGGTGGATTTCTGGTATCGTTTTGCCTTCGATCCGGTAGCCACGCAGGGGCGGCGCGGCTGGGATTTCTATGCCCTCTATCAGGCGGGGCATAATGCCCTGACGGGGATCAGCGTCTACGAGAGTGACAACGACAAGATCGATGTGGTGGTACCGCTCTATACCCCCTATCGCTATCTCCCGTTTTTCGCTACCACGCTGGGCGTCCTGCTCAACGCGCTCCCGCCGGTTACGG
>CAYQDH010000198.1:0-5882 GCA_964416075.1 uncultured Anaerolineales bacterium
TTGAGACAGACACAATCCAGTCCGCGGAGGGGTTTCCCCAAAGACTCACGCACTTGCCCAACCATTCTGCGTTGACTGCTATGGAGAGCATGCCTATAATCAACTCGATCGTGACATGTCGGTAGAGGACACGTGGTCAATTCAAGTCGGCTCCACAATCTTTGGCAGACACAGCGGCGAGGCATGGCAAGCCTCTGGCGCGGCTTCACGTCCCCCTACACATTGTTGGCTGTGACTCTTGCCGCCTTTGTGGTGGCCCTCCTGAACGGTCTCTGGTTTCATGGCGCAACGGGCGAATCGGCTGGCGAGATATCGGCGATGGCGCGGCCCGGTTCTCTTCTCGCACGAGCTAGCTGGCTGGCCAACCTCTATGCTTCATGGAGTTGGTCCAACATCCTGGACTCCTGGATTGGTCGTGTGATCCTGGCTGTGATCACCCTTGTCGTGCTGTGGCAACTACTGCACGCGTGGTTTCCAGCTTGGGCCACGCCACCAGCACGCCTGACCAGTACACACTGGCTCACAGTTCCCGATAGCGCCACAGAAGCATTTCGACGCCTGGAACAGGCCTTTGCTCTGGGTGGCCGGAGGCTCATTCGTGTTCGCGGCGCCCGGGGTAGGCTTGTGGGCTTAACACCGAACGAGAGCCAGCCCAGCGTTATCCTGGCGGTCGCCGAGAGGGCTGGCTTGGCGCGATGGGTATCGGGGCTTTTCTACCTGGGCGCACTGTTACTGATGCTATCGATCCTGGTTAGCCACAGGTGGAGCTGGTCAAGTCCTCGGCTTGACTTGGCCCTGGGCGAGACGCGACCCTTGGGACAAGGAGATAGTCTCGCATTGCGCCTGGAAAAGATCGAGATATTTCCCGACTCGGGCCAAGGCCCTCCGGCGATTCGCAGTACCCTCTATCTATTACAGGGCGCACGAGTAGAGGAGGAGATCGTATTGCGTCAGGGGCGCCCCCAGGACTACCAGGGTCTGCGCATCTATCAGGTAGGCCTCGGGCCAGCGGCGCGAGTCACTGCCAAGAACGCTGCCGGCGAGGCATTGGCCATCCAATCTCTTTTCGGCGATACTGCGTTGCAGCGATCGATTAGGGTCCGGCTCTCAGGTCAGCAGCAGGAACAGCAACTGGCCCTACCCGATGCAGACATGGTGCTGCGCATGGTGCAATACCCGTCCCTGCCACAGCAAGGGTTCGGGGGCAGTGTGCTCCATGCCCAGCTCTTGCGCGGCACCGATGGCCAGTTGCTGGAGGAAAAGTTCCTAACAGAGAGCAGCTCACTCTCAAGTGGTGGGGTCAGCGCCGATATCGCGCTAGAGTATTTTGTATCGGTGCGGGCACAGCGTGAGCCGGAGCTCCCTCTCTTGGTGGCCGCAGGAGCATTGATGGTTGTGGGAGTGGTTGGACTGATGCTGTGGCCCCCGCAGCGAGCCTGGCTGATGGTTGAGGAATTCCCCCAAGGAAGCGTTTGCCAGATCGTCGTCGCGCGGCGTGATGCCGAATCACCCTGGTTCACCTGCGCCAGATCGCTGCTGGCTGAGGCCGCGCATGTTTGAACTGGCAGCGCGGCCTCTTGTGGGTTCTGTCTTGCTCGTCATAGTCGGATCCACTGTTTTGGTTGCTCTTTTCGAAGCGCTCGGGCGTCACAGCACTCTCGCCCGTGTCTTGCTTCTGTTCAGTTCCCTATCGAGCCTGATCCTCCTGGCGGTGGGCTGGACGCCCGACATGCAGCCGTTTCGCCATCCCCTGGCAGGATGGGTCTTGGTCTCCTCGAGTGCGGCATTCTTTACGGTGTTTTGGTCATCCTCCGTTCGGGGGCCGCGTTTGCTCACTGCTATCTTGATATTGGCCAGTAGTGTGTCGTTCGCCCTCTGGCCGGCCGTTGCCTGGCCTTGGAGGCAGGCGCAAAGCGTCTGGTTTCTGTGGTCGGAAATCCTCTTTGCATTGTCTGCTGGCGCCTTGTGGGCCAGCGCGGCGCGGGTCGATCTGGGCGGCGCCGACAAGGCTAGCGCCCACGACCCCATGTCCCTAAACACCGTAGCCGTTGCCCTGGTGGCGCAGACACTCGCTCTGCTCCTGCTGGGGACAGGTGCTCAGGTGGCCTGGGGCAGCTACTGGTCGTGGGACCCCATCGAGTCGTGGCGACTGGCGGCATGGTTGGCCACTACAGCCCTGGCGATCGTGTTGGGGCAATTAGGATGGCGTCGGCGCCGCGCCCGGCTGGCTACGAATCTCGTTGCCGCCTTTGCTCTTTTCGTGCTGTGGGGTTCTTTTCCACTCATCCACTGGCTCGGGTTGCTGAGCCCATATCTGCCCAACTAGTAAGCCCGTGTGTAAAGTGAGTGCACGCGCATGACAGCACCGTTGCCAAATCGAAACAACGTCCCTGTCGTAGTCGGCGTAGCGGGTGGCACCGGAGCGGGCAAAACCACCATCTCCCATGCTATTCTGGACTATGTGGGGCGAGAGCGCATCGCCTACATACAACACGACTCGTACTACCGTGATCTGGGCCACCTATCGCTCGACGAGCGTCGCTTGGCGAATTTCGATCATCCCGACGCCCTGGAGGACTCGCTCCTTCTCCACCACCTGCACCAGCTCTTGCGCCTTGAGCCAACGGAGATACCTATCTACGACTTTCGCACGTATACACGCTCGCCGCAGACGATCCACCAAGAACCCCGACCTGTCATCCTCCTGGAAGGGATTCTGCTTTTCGCCAATCCCGATCTACGCCCCCTGATGGACATCAAGATCTATGTGGACACAGATGCAGATCTCCGGTTTATCAGACGCCTGGAGCGCGACGTTCAGGAGCGTGGGCGCTCGGTAGCATCGGTCGTCGAGCAGTATTTGAGGACCGTCCGTCCCATGCACCTAGAGTTCGTAGAACCCAGCAAGCGGTATGCCGACGTTATCGTGCCTGCGACCAGTCACAATCCGGTGGCCTTGGAGATGATCTGCGCCCGCATCGAGGCCGTCCTCTCAAGGACGCCTGGCAGCGGGCATTTCTCGCGCGGCGTGGTATCATGACCCCAATACCCGTGAGGGGATCAGCTTACGCCTTCGCCGCTTCCATGATCACCCTATGCCTGGGGTTCGCACGCTCGATGCTGCTGGCTCGCTTCCTGGTGCCCGAGCATTTCGGGGTCGTGGGCTTGGCCCTCTTCTATATTGGGCTGGTCGCTCAGCTGAGGGGATTGGGCCTGGATGCCGCCCTCATGCACCGCCAAGACGCGGGAAGCGACTTTATGCAGACGTATTTCTCCTTGCGTAGCCTTCTGGATGTGATAGGATTCGCCCTGCTCCTCGTGGCAATTCCCATCTTGCGGATTGCCCATCCCTCCATGACCGACCTAGGCAGAGTTCTCCCATGGCTAGCCGGCGCCTATCTCCTATCCAGCTTCAGCCAGGTTCAGGAGACCCTCCTCATCAAGCACTTGGCTTTCTCTCGTTTGGCCATTACTGATGTGACAGCATCTCTGGTTATGACGTTGGTATCGGTCTACCTCGCTTGGCTAGGATGGGGCATCTGGGCGCTGGTGGCAGAACGCGTTACGGGGCTATGCACCCGTTTCGTTCTGACCTGGGGCATTTTCAGGCACTGGTCTCCGCGCCTGGGGTGGGATCGCCGCGTGGCGCGTTGGCTGTGGGACTTTGGGCAGCCCCTCTGGCTAGCCAGCAATGTAAGCTACTTGCTTGACCAATTTGATGATTTCTGGATCGGCACAACCCTCGGCAAGGAAGCCTTGGGATTCTATAACAAGTCCTACGAGTTTGCTCAGTATCCGCGCCGAGTGGTCGGTAACCCTCTGGTGACCGTGCTGCTCCCCTTGTTCGCGCGCGCCGCGAACGACCGCCTGCTCCTATCGAGGCTTTTCTATCGATCGACGTACCTTCTTTTGCGGATGGGATTCCTTATAGGCGGCACTTTTGCCCTCGCGTTACCCGAGTTTATCCACGTGGTCATTGGTGACAAATGGTTGCCGATGTTGTGGACGTTCCGCCTCATGTTGGTCTACACCACTCTGGATGCGCCTGTTATGTTGGCCAGCAACCTGCTCACCGTGGTAGGGCGGCCCCAGGCCCTCCGGCAAACCAGCCTGGCGCAGGCTGCGTTCTTTGTACCGGCTGTTGTTATCAGTGCACGTTGGATAGGCATCAACGGTGTGGCGCTGGCCGCCGATGGAATGCTGCTGGTAGGCGCCTGGCAGCTTTACCGTGCCCTGCGCACGGTTGTCGACCTATCGCTGGCAGGTCTTGTTCTGTGGCCCCTCTGCGCTCTGGCCTTGGCGTGGAGCGCTGGGGTGTACCTGGAATCCACCGCCACCTTGACCCCTGGCCCAGCTCTAGCACTCAAGCTCGGGGTCTTTGTCACCGGGTATCTGGGCATCCTTTTTGCCACCGAGCGGGCAGATGTGATCTATGGCTTGCGCTGGATGTGGGGTGTATTACGAGAACTATGGAGGCCCATACGCGCCACATGAGCGTACTGTACGCCACCGGCGTTAGGTTCGCAGGAGGAGGCGTCGGACGCGTCACCTACCATGCGGTACGCGGTCTCTATCGGAACGGCCTGCTGCGGCGCCTTCTGTGTGGTTCGTATGTGGCCACGGAAATCCCGCGTGAGCGCATCCGGTCGCTGGGTTTGCCCAGCCGTCTCCTCCGCAAAGCAGCCGTCTATGACCGATCGCGGACGCTCTCCCTTCTGGATGCCAAGCTTTTCGACTGGTGGATGTCACAAAGGCTGGAACAGGCCGACCTATTTCACTCGTGGATCGGGTTTGGTCTGCAAAGCCTGAAACGCTCGAAAGCTGCAGGACTATTGACCAGTGTAGAGTGTCCGTCGTGCCATCCCCTTCGACAATATGCATTATTAGCGGACGAATACGAGACCTGGGGAGTCCGCTTCAATTACCCCAGTGCTCCCATCGACCGCGCTTTGGCCGAGTTTGAGGTCGCAGACTATGTGCTGGTGCCATCCAGTTTTGCGCGACAGACCTTCATAGATAATGGGTTCCCTGAGGGCCGATTGCTGCAACTATTATTTGGCGTGGATACAGAACGCTTTACGCCGGCTCGATCACGAAGGTATGGACCGTTCCGTGTCCTGTTTGTGGGGCAGCTGAGTCTCAGGAAGGGCGTCCCGTGGCTTCTGGAGGCGTGGCAAAGGTTGGGCTGGCGCGATGCGGAGTTGTGGTTAGTTGGCCGGCTCGATGGAGACCTGGCTCCTTTGTTGGGACGCTATGCTCACCTACCCGGCATCCGGCGTATAGGGTACGCTATGGATCCCTTGTCGATTTATCAGCAAGCTGACCTCTTTGTGTTTCCTTCCATCGAAGAAGGCAGTGCCCTCGTCACCTACGAGGCGCTTGCTTGCGGAGTACCGGTGATCACGACACCGAATGCCGGCTCGATTGTGAGACATGGGGAGAACGGCTTGCTAGTGCCCATTCGCGATACGGATGCTCTGTCCAATGCCATGGAGAGGCTGCGTGTGGACGCGACCTTGCGTCAGCAGATGGCAGCAACGGCACGGCAACAGGTCGCAGCCTACACTTGGGATCGCTATGGCGATCGGCTGGCACAGACCTTCCTTTCATTGTTGGATGGAAGCCATGTTGAACACTGATCTGCGTCTCGGGTGTTCAGGGAAGGGCGGGCAAGACCGATGCGCGTTATGATCGTGTCGCATACCTATTTCCCCTCTCGCTACCGGGGCAAACTGCGATGGTTGGCCATGCAGCGCGACGTGGACCTTACGCTCGTGGCTCTCTCGGTCGCCCAACCCCCATCACGCCCCATACTGCGCTTCGAGCAGACCGAGGAGCCGTTTCGAGTGCATTTCCTGGAACCCGTGGCCTTTAGGGACCAC
>CAYQDH010000198.1:5892-9282 GCA_964416075.1 uncultured Anaerolineales bacterium
CTCTCCAAGGCAGGTACGGTCGCTACTACGCGAATTGCACCCTGACATCGTACATGTAGAGGCCGAGCCCCACAGCCTCACGCTTGCTTTGTTTGCCTCTTTCCGACGCCGGTTCGCGTATCACCTCGTAGCGTTCAGTTGGGAAAACCAAAGACGGCAGGGGAGAGGACCCTTGCGCTGGCTCGAGCGCTTCTCACTCCATCGTGTCGATGCCATGATAGCGGGTAACCGCCAGGCACACGATGTTCTCCACTGGCGAGGGTACTCGGGTCCCATTGAGGTAATCCCACAGGTCGGTGTGGATGTGGATTCTCTGTCCGGCGCACGGGCCTCCCCCCCTGAGTATGAGGTACTGCGCCCAGGGTGTCGGATCGGGTTCATCGGGCGCCTCGTTCCGGAAAAGGGGATACGGGATCTACTGGTTGCGTTTCGGCCCCTGGCTCAAGAAGCAGTACTTGTCTTTCTTGGTGAGGGGCCTCTCAGGCGGGAGATCCAAGAGTACGCCGACCGGGACGACCTTGCTGGACGTATCCTGGCGCCCGGATTCATCGAACCGGAGAGGATCCCCGCTTGCTTGCAACATCTCGATGTGTTGGTGCTGCCATCCCGGACTACCCCCACTTGGGCGGAGCAATTTGGCTACGTCCTTGCCGAGGCGATGGTCGCCCGGGTGCCTGTTATCGGGGCGAGCTCGGGGGCGATCCCCGACGTTATTGGAGATGCGGGTCTAGTGTATCCGGAAGGCGATACGCAGGCCCTGACAGAGTGCCTGCGCGAGCTGATCCATAGTCCTCTGCGGCGACGGCAACTGGGTCAGGCCGGTTGGGAGCGGGCCCGGCAACGTTTCTCTGATGAGGCCATTGCCAAGGCCACCCTATGCGTTTACCGTTCGGCCCTGGGGGCGTCATGAAAGTCGCATTACTGGAAGTGATGCCCCAGGAGGGCTTTCGTAGCATTGAGGTCTATAGCCAGCGCCTGAGGAAAGGTCTTGCTGACCTACACAGCGATCTGGATACTGATCCAGTGCGGGTGCAGGCTTGGTCATGGACCGACCTACGCGTGGCCATGCCGTACGGCAGGCCAGCTTCACTGAGAACGCTGGGACTCTATCTCTCGCGGTGGGTGCGCTATCCCCTGGCGCTGGCTCGCATCAGGGCCGACCTGTACCACATCTTGGATAATTCGTATGCCCATCTAGCATTATTCCTGCCTGCCGATCGAACCGTTGTCACATCCCACGGGGGCACACCGCGATCATGGCGCCAATGGAACCCTGAAGGGCCGGCAATGCGTATGTTCGATCTGGCTTTTCGAGCCATGCTGAGGGCCGGCCACATTATATGCGTTAGCCGATACGCGGAGGAAGAGCTTCTCAACGACGCTCCTCAGCTATCTGGGCGCACGCACGTCGTTTATCACGGAGTCGACGAGCACTTTGCTCCCATGCCCGAAACCGTCCGTGTCGAATGGCGAGCTCGGCTGCTGAAGCCGGGGGAAGAGTGCTTATTGCTTCACGTCGGGCATGGTGCGGGGCGGAAGAACGTCGAGGTGCTCTATCGTGCGCTGGCGCTCTTGCGAGCAAGGAAAATGCCGGTGCGCCTTGTGCGTATCGGCTCGTTGCCAACGCCCGCGCAAGCTCGACTGATCAAGGACCTGGGTATCGGCTCAGCGATCACGCATGTGGCGCACGTCGACAACCTGGATCTGCCTCCTTACTATGCCGCAGCCGACATCTTTTGCTTTCCCTCGCTCTACGAAGGCTTTGGGATTCCCCTCATTGAGGCGATGGCCTGTGGCACGCCCGTGGTGTGCTCCGATCTGGCGCTCTTCCACGAGGTTTGTGCTGACGCTGCTCACTTTACGGAGACGCGCTCCCCAGAGCCACTCGCTGAGGCCATTGCGTTCCTGCTGGGCGACACGGTCAGATCCCGTGCCATACGTGGTCGAGGCCTGGAGCGCGCCAAGCATTTTACCTGGGAGCGTACAGCCCGTGAGACCCTGGTCGTGTATCGCCATGCGATGGAAGGAGCCCCGTGATTTCCATCCTCTTTGTCGACCACGCCGAGGCGATGGGCGGGGCCGAGCATAGCTTAGTGCTATTGCTCAAGCACCTCGATCGGCAGCGCTTCCTGCCAGTGCTGGCCTGCAACGCCGGACCGCTGGCCATCGCGGCAGCCGCCGTGGGGGTGCAAGTGGCACAGGTGCCCATGCCCCGCCTGCGTGGCGAGTGGTCGGCAGGATGGTCTCTCGCGCGGGGTGCGGGTCAGTTGGCACGTCTCATCCGGTCTCAGCATATCGATGTGGTGCATAGCAACGTGGTGCGCTCGTCGATCTATGCGGCCCTGGCATCCCTCTGGACGCGTCGTCCTCTCGTCTGGCATGTGCGCGACATCCTATCTCCGGGCCTATATGTGCAGTGCATGGGCAGGCTGGCCACCCGCACCATAGCCATCTCCAATGCGGTCATGGCGCCCCTGCCTCCTTGGATCAAACCCACCGTTATTCCCAATGGCGTCGAATGGACTACCTTCGCCGACACGGGCGATGCGCGTGCTCGCCTCCGGCGCACATGGCAGATACCGGCCGATGGGCTGGTAGCGGGTATGGTGGGGCGATTAAGCCCTTGGAAGGGGCAAGCGGATTTCATTCGTGCTATGCGACTGGTTCGGGCCCGCTATCCGGATGTGCACCTTGTGCTCGTAGGTGGGCCCATATTCGGCGATGACACCTATGAGGGCGAACTCCACGAGTTGGCGCAAGCTTGTGGCATGGCCCCATGGACGCGCTTTGTTGGGCAGCGCGACGATCTACCCGACGTTTTGGCATGCCTGGATATTCTGGTCCATTGCTCCACAGAGCCCGAGCCCTTTGGCAGAGTCATTATCGAGGGGATGGCCGCTGGCCTGCCTTTGGTGGCGTACGGACACGGGGCCGTGCCGGAGATCGTCGTACCGGGGGAGACGGGCCTCATTGTGCCACCCGGCGACGTCGAGGCGCTAGCCCGGGCTGTTAGCGACTTGGCCGCGAACCCCACTACGAGAAGGTCATTTGGCCTGGCGGGGCAGCAGCGTGCGCGCGCGTTTTACGACGTACGTCCGCTCACCAGGCGTATTGAAGCTCTTATCGAGAGTGCCGTGGCTGAACGAGCGACACACCGAGGGCAGGATTATGCGTTACGGCATTGATGGGCGGTACATCCAGGACCATTTCCCGGGTATTGGGCGCTACACATACAACCTGATCCGCCACCTAGCACCCTTGGCGCCAGAGGACGATATCGTCGTGTTTCATGACCCGCTGGCTCCCAACAACCGCTTCGACCTATCCAAGCTGGTCGAGCCCCCGAATGTGTTGCTGGTCCCGGCAAGGGTCTCACCTTTCTCGGCGCGC
>CAYQDH010000199.1:0-9275 GCA_964416075.1 uncultured Anaerolineales bacterium
AACCGCTGTGGCCCAGGGAGCGACCGCGCCGGCGTTCAACGACAGGCTGTGGTCAGGTACAACCAGCGCCGGGTCCAACTCGGCCTTGAACCCGAGCCCTGTACAGTCGGGGCAGGCGCCGTGCGGGCTGTTGAACGAAAACGTCCGCGGCTCGATCTCTGGCATGGTGGAGCCATGCTCGGGACAAGAGTAGTTCTGCGAGAACAGCAGCTCTTCGCCGTCGACAATGGCCACACGCAAGACGCCATCGCCGAGATCCAGTGCAGTCTCAACAGAATCGCTCAGGCGGTTTCTATCCGAATCGGCACTTTCGCTATCGTCCGGGGCATACGTGCGCACGATCAGCCGGTCGACCACCACCTCGATTGTGTGCATCTTGTAGCGATCGAGGTCAATCTCTTCATCCACATCGTGGATTTCGCCATCGACTCGAGCCCGCACATATCCGGCCTTGCGCAGGTCTTCGAGCACGCGTTTGTGCTCCCCTTTGCGATCGCGAATCAGTGGTGCGAGGATCAGGATACGGCTGCCGTCCGGCATGCCAAGGATGGCGTCGACGATCTCCTGAACGCTCTGGCGACTGATCTCCCGCCCACAATTAGTACAGTGGGGAATACCCACCCGCGCATACAACAGACGCATATAGTCATAGATCTCGGTCACCGTGCCGACCGTAGAACGAGGACTGCGACTGGTTCCTTTTTGGTCGATGCTGATCGCGGGAGATAGCCCATCGATGTGATCCACATCGGGCTTGTCCATCTGGCCAAGAAACTGCCGAGCATAGGCCGACAGCGACTCTACATAGCGTCGCTGCCCCTCGGCGTAGATCGTGTCAAACGCCAGGGACGATTTGCCCGAGCCAGATAGGCCGGTGATCACCACCAGCCTGTCACGCGGGATATCGAGATCGACGTTCTTTAGGTTGTGTTGGCGGGCGCCGCTGATGGAAATGTACTCGTGCGCCATGCGTTCCCTCTTCAGTAGACCTCACATAACAATTGCGAACGATTATTATAGCAGCCTGCGAGGCCACAGCCAAAATATGCTGCCGGCTGACCCTTGTTCGCCTGTTCGCCCGTGCGAGCGACGCCTAACCTACTCTTCATCGCACTCGAGTTGCTGTCGCCATCCGTTCTCCAACCCAACTCGGTCAAAGGCATCCAGCGCTACGGCATACTCGTCCTCAGAGACGGGCCGGGCTAGCTCCGGCTCATCCACGGCGCGATATGTAGGAAAGTACTGTGCCATCAAGCTCACATGAACGCGAAGCGAAAGGTGCGTGGCCAGCCAATGCAGGACATCGGGGGTCTGAGAGAGACCGTTGGGGAGCACCAAGTGACGCACGATCATCCCCCGGAGGGCAATGCCGTCCTGATCCAGGATCAACTCGTCTCCCACCTGGCGGAGCATCTCTAGCAGGGCGATGCGGTTGTGGGCCACATAGTCTTTGTAACCCGAGAGGCGAC
The DNA here is from genome assembly GCA_964416075.1 of uncultured Anaerolineales bacterium. Taxonomy (GTDB): domain Bacteria; phylum Chloroflexota; class Anaerolineae; order UBA1429; family UBA1429; genus CAYQDH01. The sequence continues at coordinate 1,470 of CAYQDH010000199.1, forward strand.
TGGCGATGTCATCATCGGCGTACTTGGCATCGGGTAGAAAGATATCGACCACCCCATCAAGCAGCTGCAGCGTTTCCAGTGAATCATAGCCACTGGTATTGTAGAGCAGTGGCAGCCTGAATCCACGCGAGACGGCCACCTCCAGGGCAGCCAAGAGCTGAGGTACATAGTGTGTAGGTGTGACAAAGTTGATGTTATGAGCGCCTCTACGCTGCAGCTCCAGCATCATGCCCGCCAGGCGGTGCTCCGTCACCTCCTGGCCTACCCCCAACTGACTGATAGGATAGTTCTGGCAGAAGAGGCAGCGCGCGGTGCAATTGGAGAAAAAGATAGTTCCCGAGCCCCGGGTGCCGCTGATGGGGGGTTCCTCCCAGGGATGGACATTCCAGCTGGCCACCTTGACCAGAGCGCCGCTCCGGCAATAGCCCAACTCACCATCCAGGCGATTTGCACCGCAGCCGCGGGGGCAGAGATGACATGTCTTGAGCATCCGTCGAGCTGCCTCCACCCGCTCGCGCAAACCGCCCTGTTCATATAGCCTGACATAGCTGGGATAGGCCATCTTGCTCAACCTAGCGTCGTCGCCCTTTCTCATATTCGCGAAAACGCTCCCACTCGGGAACATCCCCTTCGCCCTCGCGCATCGCGCGCCGCAGTTCCAGGATCTGGTCGCGAAGCAAGGCGGCCTTTTCGAACTCTAGGTTCTGTGCTGCCGTCTTCATCTGCTTCTCTAGCTCCTTGACCATGCGATTCGCCTCGTCCTTGGGGATACGAGTAGCCACAGCGTACTGGGCCTGGGGCTCGGCCACAGAACGTAACCCTTGGGTGAGTGCACGAATCTCTTTCACGATGGTGCTGGGAACAATGCCATGTTCTTTGTTATGGGCCATCTGAATCTGGCGACGCCGATTCGTTTCCTCAATGGCGCGTTTCATCGAGTCGGTCATCACGTCCGCATACATAATCACCCGGCCGTTCACGTGCCGTGCTGCCCGCCCAATCGTCTGGATGAGCGAATGCGTCGAGCGCAGAAAGCCCTCCTTGTCCGCATCCAGTATCGCTACCAGCGACACCTCGGGTAAGTCCAGTCCTTCACGCAGCAGGTTCACCCCCACCACCACGTCATACACCCCACTGCGCAGATCGTTAAGGATATCCACCCGCTCCAGCGTTTCGATGTCAGAGTGGAGGTAATGCACACTGAGAGCGGCCTCGCGCAGATAGTCCGCCAGGTCTTCGGCCATGCGCTTAGTCAACGTCGTGACCAGCGCTCTCTCCCCGCGCTTGGTACGCTCACGTAGCTCGGTGATCAGATCGTCGATCTGCCCCTCGGTAGGTCGCACCAAGACTTCGGGATCGATCAATCCGGTGGGGCGGATCACCTGCTCCACCACCTGCTTGCTCTGGGTCAGCTCGTACGGCGCTGGCGTGGCCGAGACAAAGATGCACTGCTTCACATGATCCTCAAACTCCTCAAAGGTCAGGGGCCTATTATCCAGCGCTGAGGGCAGGCGAAATCCGAAATCGACCAAAACGTTCTTGCGCGAGCGGTCCCCGTTGTACATGCCGCGAATCTGCGGCACGGTCATGTGCGACTCGTCGATAAAGAGCATGTAATCATTAGGAAAGTAATCCATCAGGGTCCAGGGTGGCTCTCCCGGCTGGCGATGTGAGAGGTGGCGCGAGTAATTCTCCACTCCCGAACAATAGCCCACTTCTCGGAGCATCTCCATATCATAGCGCGTCCGTTGTTCCAAGCGCTGAGCCTCCAAGAGTTTCTCTTGCGCTCGCAGTTCGGCTAGGCGCTCGTCGAGCTCTTGCTCAATCCACACCAGGGCCTCGGCCAGCTTCTCCTGAGGCGTGATAAAGTGCCTCGCCGGAAAGATGTCGAGGGTCTTGTGCTGCACCAACACTTCCCCCGTGAGAGCGTCCACCTCCAGAATACGCTCGATCTCATCACCCCAGAATTCGATCCGATAAGCCGTGTTCCCGTAAGCGGGCATGACCTCGACGGTGTCGCCACGCACCCGGAACTTGCCGCGCGAAAGCGCGACGTCGTTGCGCTCGTAAAAGATCTCTACCAGGTGCCGCAAAACACGGTCCCGGCTTCGAACCTCCCCCTGACGCAGATTAATCACCACCTTACCATACTCTTCAGGGTCGCCCAGGCCATAGATGCACGAGACCGAAGCTACAATGACCACATCACGCCGGCTAAAGAGCGCTGAGGTGGCAGAGAGACGAAGTCGCTCGATCTCCTCATTGATCTGCGCATCCTTCTCAATATAGGTATCAGTACGCGGTATATAAGCTTCAGGCTGGTAATAGTCGTAGTAGCTGACAAAGTACTCGACAGCATTGTGCGGAAAGAACTCTCTAAACTCCGCGTAAAGCTGGGCAGCCAGGGTCTTGTTATGAGCAATGACCAGCGTCGGACGCTTGATCATCTCGATGATCTTGGCCATCACATAGGTCTTGCCCGATCCTGTGACCCCCATGAGGGTCTGATACATGTCGCCACGCAGTATACCCTCCGCCAGCTGAGCGATGGCTTGGGGCTGGTCGCCCATGGGACGAAAGTCGGATACCAGTTGGAATTCCGCCATGGTCTTCTCCTCGATCGCCTAATCCGCGCAACTCTGAACCATACCATGATAGCACGCTTGTTCGAGTGAGGCAAAAGACACTGGCGCCACCATGCAAGTTCGGGACACCGCGATCTGCGCCTCTGGGAACAAGGGCTGGCTGCCGATAAGCCACACAGAGTTCCCAAAGAAGGGCTCGGAGCCCGCGGGATGCAGAATTTGGCAGAATACCGCGCCTATGCTATATTAGCGATCGGTGTTGTTGAATGTACGTGTTGGCCGAGCGCGGGTAATCTCGTCCCTAGATCTGGCTCCTTCGCATCCTATGGAGCCTCCTGCCCTTCTCCGGCAGCCACATCTGTGATCCTGACTACCCTCAGTAAAGCCCTATTCCCTTCGCTCTTGCGAGGCAGCTTCTTGTAGGTTGGTTTCGCGCGTATTGGCCTCGGTGCAATGCCTACCATCGTTTTGTGTTAATCGGGTTTAGGGAACGAGGGCTCGCCCAATGAGGGTTGCCTCTTCTCAGAAAAAGGATCAACAGGAGATCAGGATGAATATCTACGTCGGTAATCTGCCTTACTCGGCCAGCGAAGAGGATCTGGAACAGGCCTTTAGCGCCTATGGGCAAGTGGCCTCCGCCAGCATCATCAAGGACCGCATGACCGGACAATCCAAGGGCTTTGGCTTTGTGGAAATGCCCGCAGCGGCAGAGGCGCAGCAAGCCATCGCCGGCATGAATGGCAAGGAACTCAAGGGGCGGACCATCGTCGTCAACGAGGCTCGTCCTCGGCCAGAGGGCGGCAGCCGAGGCGGTGGTGGTGGATACGGTGGTGGTGGCGGCGGATACGGCGGAGGCCGAGAGCGTCGCGGTGGTGGTGGTGGTGGCGGCGGACAGAACCGACGCTGGTAACACTAGCCCTGTCTCAGGGAGTCCACCAAACCAGGCAGGGTTATGCATAGTAGGGACCCGGAGCCTTATTGGCGCGCTTTGACAAATCGGTCTGACTATGCTATGCTGCTGCAAATCTAAAGCATCAGCCCGTTCGAATGGAAAGGCGCTTTGCGCATGATGGCGAACGCTCTTCTCAACATCGGCATTATTGTACTCGTTCTAGTTGTGCTCCTCGTTATTGAGGGGCAAATGCTGGTTGGGAAGAGGCAGGCCTAGGTGTCGAGTACGATCAAAAAGTAGAAAAGAGGGCCTCACCCAACCAGGGTGAGGCCCTCTTTTAGTAGCCAAGATCGCCAAGAGACGAGGTGGGCCCTCATCTCACCAAACCCATAACGGTGCAAAGACGCCACGGTCTGCTGGAATTCATGCGGGCGATGGCGTCTTTTGGTATCTGGGACCGAGATAGATGCTGCGTCGATCACTCTGAGTGGACTCGGGCGGCGCAGGTAGGGATGTAGATAGGCCAGAGCGATCGTCCGCAAATCAACCTTAGAACGTCACGCCACAATTGAGGAGGCAAAATACCATGAGAAGTAATGCCGTACGCAGCGGGTTGGAGCGTGCGCCTCACCGCGCCCTGTTGTGGGCACTAGGTATTACCGATGAAGAGATGGAACGCCCATTCGTGGGTGTCATAAGCTCATACACGGAAATCGTCCCCGGCCACATGCACTTGCGACAACTCTCTGAGGCTGTTAAGGAGGGGGTCTACATGGCGGGAGGCACCCCCTTTGAGGCAAACACCATCGCGGTGTGCGACGGCATCGCTATGGGTCACATGGGCATGAAGTTCTCTTTGGCATCTCGCGAACTGATCGCCGATTCGGTAGAGACGGTGGCCCAAGCCCATGGCTTTGACGCCCTGGTACTCATTCCCTCTTGCGACAAAGTCATCCCGGGCATGCTCATGGCTGCCGCCAGGCTCAACTTGCCTACCGTAGTCGTGACGGGCGGCCCGATGCTGGCCGGACGCCGGGGCAACCAGATCCTCGACCTGAATAACGCCTTTATGGCTGTGGGGGCCGCAGCGGACGGCAGGATGTCTCTCGAGGAAGTTGAGCGCATTGAAAAGGCCTGTTGCCCTGGGTGTGGCTCGTGCTCCGGAATGTTTACGGCCAATACCATGGGCTGCCTGGCGGAGGCGCTGGGCATTGCCCTGCCCGGTAATGGCACCACGCCCGCGGTCAGCTCGCGCCGCATCGCACTGGCTCGCACGGCGGGAATGCAGGTCATGGACCTCTTCAATCGCGGCATCGGGGCTCGCGATATCCTCACAGCTGATGCATTCCACAATGCCTTTTCCACCGATATGGCCATGGGCGGATCTACGAACTCTGTGCTTCACCTGCTGGCCATCGCACACGAGGCGGGATTGTCTTTCGATCTCAACGATCTGAACGAATTCAGCGACCACACACCACACATCTGCAAGCTTTCGCCGGCCAGTGAACAGCACATTGAGGACCTCTACTATGCCGGAGGTATCGGTGCGATCATGCACGAACTCGATGTGGCCACTCTTCTGAAGGGCGATGTCATGACCGTGACAGGCTCGATGGTGCGAGAGAATCTGGCTCCGGGATCCCGCTGGGCGCCCGATTATAATACGGTGGACCGCAACGTGGTGCGTGACATCAGCAATCCTTATTCGCCCACGGGCGGCCTGGCAATCCTCTTCGGTAACCTGGCCCCCGAGGGGGCCGTGGTGAAAAAGGCCGCGGTGGCTCCTTCGATGATGCAGCATCGTGGGCCAGCACGGGTCTTTGAGTCTGAAGAGGAAGCTACTAAGGCGATCATGGCCAGCCAATTCAGTACAGGGGACGTGCTGGTGATACGCTACGAGGGCCCCCGCGGGGGGCCGGGGATGCGCGAGATGCTGACCCCTACATCGATCCTCTCTGGTATGGGAATGGACGATCGTGTAGCCCTGATCACCGATGGGCGTTTTTCCGGTGCCTCACGTGGAGCAGCCATCGGCCACCTGTCGCCCGAGGCTGCGGCGCGGGGACCATTGGCAGCAGTCCAAGATGGCGACATGATCATCATCGATATCCCGGGCCACCGCCTGGAGTTGGACCTGAGCCAGGAAGAGCTAAATCGTCGCCTGGGTGCGCTATCTCCCTTTGAGCCACGCGTCAAGACAGGTTATCTGCGACGCTATGCCAGGCTTGTGACTTCGGCAAGCACGGGCGCTATTCTGGAAGACGCATGAAGCACAATCGCCTGACCCGTGCTTACAGAGCAGAGTCGGCCCGGTGCGGTCGTCGAGGTGAAGGAGGAGAACGCAGATGAGAATGAATGGATCGCAAATCGTGTGGGAATCCCTGGTGCGCGAGGGTGTGGAAGTTGCCTTTGGCATCACCGGCGGGAGTGTTATTCCATTGTACCATGAGCTGCCAGGGTTTCCCATCCGCCATATCACCGTGCGCCACGAACAAGCCGCCGCACATGCCGCCGACGGGTATGCCCGAGCCACGGGTAAGGTAGGCGTGTGCCTTGCCACTTCGGGCCCCGGCGCAACCAACCTGGTCACGGGCATCGCTGCTGCCCAACTCGATTCGTCACCTATGGTGGTTATCACGGGTCAGGTGCCCTCATCGTCTCTGGGTACTGACTTTTTTCAAGAAGTCGACACCACCGGCATCAGTGCGCCCATCGTTAAGCATAGCTACCTGGTCACCAATATCAAGGACCTGGCGCAGTCCATCAAAGAGGCGTTCTACCTGGCGCGAACGGGGCGCCCAGGCGTGGTATTGCTGGATATCACAAAAGACGTGTTACTCACTGAAACAGAGTACGAGTATCCCAGCGAGGTCAACCTGCCCGGTTACAAACCACACCTCTATGGGAATCAGAGGCAGGTCCGACAGGCTGCCGAGATGATCAATCAGGCTGAAAAGCCCGTGATCGTGGCTGGCCATGGAGTGATCATCGCCGGGGCCGAGGCGGAGTTGCTGTCCCTTGTGGACAAAGCGCAAATCCCCGTAGTCACCTCCCTGTTGGGGAAAAGCTGCATACCCGAGACCCATCCCCTTTGCCTGGGCATGGGAGGGATGCATGGAGAGGCCTGCACCAACCTGTCTATGCAACGGTGTGACCTTCTGGTGGGATTGGGCACCCGGTTCGACGACCGATTGACGAGCGTGGCCGCTACCTTTGCCCCCGCAGCGAAAATCATCCATGTGGATATCGATCCCGCAGAAATCGGCAAGCGTGTGCGCGTCGACTTGCCCATCGTGGGAGATGTGCGCAATGTGCTGCGCGATCTGGTGCCTCTCATCAAGCCGGCTACACACACAGAGTGGATGGCCACCATCGATGGATGGCGCGCTGAGACGTGCGCACGTGATATCTTGTTGAGAGAGACCGATCAGGTCCTGCCCCAATACGTCATACGCAGCATTTGGGAGGCCACAAATGGCGAGGCTCTAATGGTCAGCGATGTGGGCCAGAACCAGATGTGGGAAGCACAGTACTATCTGCATTGCCGGCCGCGTGGCCTCATCACATCGGGTGGCCTGGGTACCATGGGCTATGGTCTCCCTGCAGCAATGGGGGCAGCCGTTGGGTGTCCCGATGCAACCGTGTGGGTTGTGGCCGGGGATGGTGGCTTCCAAATGACTTCCCAGGAATTGGCAACCGTCGTCCAGGAATCGCTGCCCATCAAGATAGCCATCCTCAACAATGGCTTTCTCGGCATGGTCCGTCAATGGCAAGAGTTCTTTTTCAACAAGAACTATGCCGGTACCCCGATCTTGGGTCCCGATTTCGCACGCCTGGCAGAGGCCTATGGTGTGCCCGGCATCACGGTGACCGAAAAGGGCCAGGTGGTGGAGGCAATACATCGTGCCATGACTACACCGGGACCAGTGCTCATCGACTTTCAGATTGAGCGCGAGCAGAATGTATTCCCGATGGTGCCAGTGGGCAGACCCATTGATGAGATGATTCGCCGCCCAACGATGAACTGGTAGCCGATGCAGGTAATCCTGTTCAATATGTGGGGGCAATCACAGCTCCGAATCGGTCATCTAGCTGCGGGACCAAGTGGGCAGCCACGGAAAGGATGAAGGGATGAGCGTAGCACCGAACGGGGGACATTACGCCAGGCGCACCTTAGTGGCCTGGGTGGAAGACAAGCCCGGTGTTTTGAGCCATGTGACCAATCTGTTTCGCCGCCGGAACTACAATATCGAGAGTCTTACCGTGGGTCATACGGAGACCCCGGGTATTTCGCGCATGACCATCGTGGTGTGGGGCAATGACGCT
>CAYQDH010000200.1:0-9270 GCA_964416075.1 uncultured Anaerolineales bacterium
CGGCGTCACCCTCTCCGGTGGGGAGCCATTGGCGCAGGCGGACCTGGCGGAAGGGATCGCCTGCGGGTGCCACGAGCGGGGCATCCATGTGGCGGTGGAGACCTGCGGCTGCGCGCCGTGGAGTGCCGTCAGCCGGGTTGCGCCATATGTGGATCTCTTTCTGTACGATATCAAGGTTCTGGATGTGGGGCGGCATCGCGCTTGCACAGGGGTGTCCAACGAGGCCATCTTGGGCAACCTGCAGGGGCTTGCCAGGTGCGTGTGCCCCTGATCCCCGGGTACACGGATGACGATAAGAACTTAAGCGCGATCTGCGAGCATACCAATAGCCTGGGCCTCAAGCGCATCGCCTTTTTGCCCTATAACCCGACGACGGGCGCCAAGTATACGTGGCTGCAGCGCGACTGCGCGCTCGAGTCGGCCAGACCCCAGAGTCAGGAACGGCTGGAGGAGATTCGTCATCTCGGCGAATCGAGAGGGTTGATCGTGCAGATAGGCGGGTGAGGAGCAATGCGAACCGGAACGCCGGCACAAGAATGGTTAGCTAGAGCGGGAGGCCGGTCTGCGGGCCGGCCTCCTTTACGTTATGCACATGCTAGGCCGACAGCGGGTATTTGCCGTAGCGTTGCACGGCATTTGAAAGCGCGATGCAGTTCTCTGGCTTGATATAAGCCGCAAGGCTGTTGCCGCTGGTTACGATGTACCCGCCACCCGGACCCACGTCGCGGATCAAGCCGCGCACCTCTTCGTCCACATCTTGAGTTGTGCCCATACCCAGGATGTTCAGATCGACGTTGCCCAATAGGCAGATGCGCTGTCCATAGTCGCGTTTCATGTCCTGGATGTCCATGGCGCCTTTTTCGTTGGGGTGTAGACCCGCTAGGCCCAGGCTGAGCAGGTCCTCCACGAAGGGCCTCAGGTTGCCATCACTGTGCATTACCCAAGGCAGCGTTACCTTTTGCTGCAGGCGGCGATAACGCGGCATGACCAGCTCACGAAGGATCTTGGGCGAGAAAAACGTCTGGGTCTTGAACGCCATGTCGTCTGTCGAAGCATAGACGTCGAACCCCAATTGGCATATGCGCTCGGCGACAACTAACGACCAGTCTGTGTAGAGGTCCAGGATCTCCTCAATAAACGGCCGGTCCTCATAGAGGGCCACACTAAAGGCCTCCGCGCCCATGCTAAGCCAGGTAGGAAAGATACCGGCGCGAGTGGTAAACCATAGGGCGCGATCGCCCTTGCCCTTGGCGAATTGCTCCGCCTGGGCATAGAAAGAGTCCTGGTGTGGATCGGGCAGGTCCATAATGGCCATATCCGCCCGGCTGTGGATCATGCCTTCGCCGTAGAACAGGCGGCCGTCGAGCCCCGCCACTTTGTGGGCATACACGGGAGCCCGCAGGGCATAGGTGAGGTTGTCAAGCTTGAGGAAATCTGCCAGGGCCAAAGACTCTTCCAGCGTATAGGGAAACGATTCCAGGTTGGCCGCCTGGCTCTTGGGCTCGCCCCAGCCCATCAACCGCTGGGCCAAGGCGCGATCGACGGCAAGCTCGCAATAGGGTACACGGTCGGGCTGTTGACCGTGCAGAGCTGCCAGTACGCGTTCACGAGATGTCATGCTCACTGTTCACCCTCCTGATCTAGACCGCACCGCGATCGTGTTACCCGCTGGCATCCTGCTGATGCAAGAGCTTGAATGCTGCTTCCATGAGCAAGAAGAAGGCCTGTCCTTCTGGGGCCACGCCCGGGTGATCAAAGTGGGGTGACCCGCAGACGCCTTGTACGAACCCATAGCGATCCACCTTGGCGTGGGCCGCGCTCCTCATCTTGTGCGCAGGCTCCAGAAAGGCGCGCTCTAGCCATCCAGAGGCCACACCACGGTAGATGCTGTAGCTGATCATCTGAGCCAGGTTGGTCTCCACGAAGGTGCTCGGGTCGTCCACAAAATCATGAAACAGGCCATCGGGCCGCAGATGGGCCAAACAACCCTCGATGACCTCGCGCACGCAAGCAACTAGATGTTCCCTTTCGGCGGCCATCTCCTGGGGCAGGGCGGCAAGGACGCGGGTCATCCCCGCCGCGGCCCAGCCATTGCCCACTCCCCAGAACACCCCGCGAGTATAGCTCTGGGTATCATCGTCCCAGATGTGGCGGAACAGACGCTGTTGTGGATCCCACAGCACACGGCGGAACCCATCGATTTGCGCCACCGCCTCTCTGGGGTATCCCGCTACGGCGATGAAGGGGGGTGCCATATAGAGCGAATCTACCCACACCTGGCGGGTGTGGGTATGGTGATAGAGCACGCCCCCGGCGGAGCGCGGCGCCTCGCGCAGTAGCCAGTTCAGCTGGCTCATGGCGGCGGCTTGGAGCTTGGGATCGTTGGTGATGCGCGCGGCATAGAGGACTGCCTCGCCATTAGCCGCCGGGTCCGTGGAGCACTCGGGCGTGCCGATCATGCCCAGGCGGCCATCGGGAAGCTGGCGTATGACCGAGTCAACAGCCATCGCCACCACCAGATCGGCCTCACCCAACTCCAGAAAAGCCTGCGCTGCCGTGCCCTGCTCCCAGGCATGGCGTTGCATACTCAAGAGCGCTTGCCCGACGCGCTGAATCATGGACTCGGTATCCATCAACGCGAGCTCCCTTCTGTCATGCTGGCAGAGGCCAGGATATGCCAGCAGCTATCCTTGTCTCTGTACCCCGAATCTCCGCCTTTACCGCTCCGCCTCCCGAGGTCTCAGCGTCGCTCCCTCGGTACTACCCGCGCCCGACATACAGTTGCTTGTCCGGGAGCACGATGGCATCCAGCATGTTCACATCGGGCGGAAGGGTGACCATGAACAAGGCCACTTTGGCGATGGTTTCCGTAGCCATCATCGGTTCACTGCCTGCAGCGTTGGCCCGCCGCTCCACCAGCACGTTCCCCGGATGCAAGCAACTGACCACAATGCCGAATGCGCGCCCATCGAGCGAACAGGCTCGGGTGAGACCCTCCACGCCGAACTTGGTGGCGGTGTAGGGGGCCGAGTTCTCTCGTGACATCTGCGCCGAGATGCTTCCTATGTTGAGGATGCGGCCTCCTCCCGCGGGCTTCATAATGCGGAACGCCTCGCGCGAGCAGAGGAATGGCCCCGTCAGATTGGCATCCACCACGTTCTGCCACGCCTTGAGCGAGAGGTTCTCGATGGGGCCGCCATCAAAGTTGCCCGCGGCATTGACCAGGATATCTAGCTTGCCGAATCGCTCCATTGCCTTGCCAAAGACCTCTGCCACCTGCGTCTCGTCGGCCACGTTGGCGGGAACGGCCAGCACCTTGCCCCCGGCCTGGCGGATCGCCTCCGCCGTCGCCTCCAAGCGCGCCGCGGTACGGCCTGTGATGACCACGCTGCACCCTTGAGCGGCAAAGAGGGTGGCGATGCCTCTGCCGATGCCGCTGCCGCCCCCCGTAATGATCGCTACCTTGCCGTCGAGCTGTCCCATGTTCGACTACCCTCCCCTAAATAAAAGATCATGTGCTTTGTCGCACAATCTGGCCGGTATCCGGCACCGTTGTCCGATGGCGTACATCATACAACCTAGCGGACCATTCAGCAAGCGAATGAGCCCGCTTGTCGAGTGGCTCTCTGTGTGCTATGCTGACACGGGTCTAGGGCAAAATCGGTCCAAGCTGGGCTGGACATAGGTATCCTGGCGGACGCCGCTGACGAATATGGCGCATGTCATCCGCGATTGGGCCTGAAGATCAACCACGTCGGAGATAGAGCGAGCCAGCGCAGAGTCGCCGGGACCGGGCGTAACTGTCACAAGTGACGATCACTGAAGAGAGGAATGCATGCCAACCGAGTGGTACTTTGGTGATGACGAAACCCTGGACGATCTTTTCAGGCCGGGTCTGCCGCAATGCTATCACTGTGGCGCCAGTGCCCCCGAAGGGGTACCCGATAGCTACGCCCGGTGTGGTGTATGCGACTATCACCTTCATACCTGCCCCAACTGCATGTTCTACAATGGCGTGGGATGCATGATACTCGAGCCCCATGTCTGGAGTGATGGCACGATCATTGGCAAATTCTGTCCCAGCTTTATCTGGCGTCAGAATCAGAAACCATCAAGCTGAGCGAGTCCGTTCCCCGACCCGAATACCTCTCATTGGGCTAGATCGAGATGACGCCAGTGTGAATCCAAAGCGACTCGTGGCTCGATCTCGTAGGACCCAACCTCCCAAGATACTCTACAGAGAAGCGGGTTTGCCCTGCGCACGTCTCAAACTTGGCATTGTTGCGGAAGAGGATATAATCGAATCGGCTAAGCAACCTGGTCGTCATCCAAAGGTGGTTTTGCACGTCGCTGCATAGATGCCATCTGGAGGCGACCTTTGTTTTGTCTCTAGCTAGCGAGGCGAGCCGAGATGGAGAAGTGCGATGGATACGCTGGTTGGTAGAGGGGCGGGCATCGAAGGGGTTGAGGAAGACGCGCTGCGTGAGGTTTTGGGCATGGAGAGGCAGGCGCAAGGTATCATCCAGGATGCTGAGGCAGAGGCGCAACGGATTGTGGCGGCTGCCAAGCAGCGAGCCGCTGAGATAAAGCGAGCTGTCGAATCGGAGACCGCAGAGGCCGAGCCTGCAGCTCTTGAAAGGGCGTACGCCGAGATCGAGCGGGAAGCACGCGCCATCGAGGCGGCAGCCGACGAGGATGCTGAGGCATGGGGGGCTGTGGCTCAGAAAGGCCTCCATGCCGCCGTCTCCTACGTCGTGGACGTCGTAACCCTGGGTGAGCTCGGTGGTGAGGATCTGGCCAGCGCTGGCCCAAGCGGACAGGCCTAGTTAGAGACCAAGAGGGAATTGGGACCAGTTATGCCTATCGGACTGGATGCGGCGCAATACGCGGCGACCAACGCCCGCGTGCGGGGTCTCCGTGCTGAGCTATTGGACGACCCAACGTGGGCTAGATTGCTGGCCAGCAGGGATCTACCTGCTACTCTCGCCTCCCTCCAGACTACTCCCTATGGCCTAGTGCTACGGGAGGCGGAGGCCATGGGCGATCGCTCACTGGAACATATTGAGCGCCAGATGTGGGGTAGGGCTGCGGCGAGTGTACGTAAGGCCAAGTCTCTTCTTGGTGGGGCCGCACGCACCCTCCTGGGAGTGTGGTGGCAGCATTTTGAACTGGAGAACCTCAAGGCGCTATTCCGAGGCTTTGACCAGGGGATGGAACCCGATGCTATTCGCCGATTCCTGATCCCGCTGACCGATGACTCGACTCTGTCCTGGGAGACACTGCTGCACGAGCGTTCGGTAATCAACCTGATCGATCGTCTTGGCCATACACACTATATCAACCCGCTGCGTAACGCACTGCCCGTGTACCAACGGGAGCGCTCGCTGTTCCCGTTGGAGATAGCCCTGGACGTTCGCTACTACAGGGACCTGGCAGCGGCCATCAATGGTCTAGGAGGAAGCGACCGGGCTGATGCCCGGCGCATTCTGGGCACGCACCTGGATATCCTGAATATCCTGTGGGCCTATCGCTATCGACTGTACTATGGTCAATCTGCCGAAGAAATCGTCAACTATACTCTGTGGCGGACAATACGCACCGATACGGCCTTGGTGCGAGAGATCGCCCTAGGTGCGGACCCCCATGATGTCGTGGCTCGGGTTTGGGGACCTGGCGCGGTGGACCTCTCGCTGTTGCAGGGGATCGACCTATCCTGCGATGCAGGAAGCGAGCTCCTGCCTCGACTGGAGCTGGCCTTCCAGCGCTTTTGGCGACGCCTGGCCCTCCGCGAGCTAGGTGGCTATCCATTCGGGTTGGGCCCCGTACTCGGTTACCTGGTTCTCGAGGAGCTCGAAATACATGATTTGGTGACCCTGCTCGAGGGGAAGAGCATGGGTTGGAAGCACGACCGTATTAGCCAGCTCCTGATTCGATCTAAGGAGTAACTATGTTTGGCCCGGCGGAAATGTCGGAAGTGGATATCTTTGTATTCGAGGATGACGTGCATGATGTGGCGCAGGCCGTTGCCGGTCTGGCCGTCATGCACCTTTTGGACGCCAACGCACTGGGCAAGTGGGCCGAGGGGGTTGGCACGGAATGGGCCGGACGCATTAGTGCTTACGCGTCTCAGGAGCGCCGAGCCAAAGAGCTGCTCAGCCAGTTAGGAATGCAGGATGTGTCCTATCCCTGCCTGGGAAGGATCAACCCTGAGGAAGACCTCGTCGCGGTGGAAGAGGAGCTGGGTAGGCTGGAGTCCCGAACTCGCGAACTGCGAGAGCAGATGGCCGCGCTGCGACAGGACCTGGAGCGCTGGGATCTACTGTCCAAGTCGATGGAGACGCTTGCTCCGATCAGCGTGAGCATTTCGGACTTACAGTCGCTGGAGCACCTGCACCTGGTAGTCGGCACGATCCCTTCGGATAACCTCGCGCGCCTGGAGACCAGCCTGTTCCGCATCCCGTATACGATCATCCCGGTCTATCATCAGGCTCAGCGTGTCTTGGTCTTTGCGTTTTGTGCCCAGGAGCACGCGCCGATCCTGGACCGCGCTCTGGAAAGCGCTTTCCTGGATCCCTTGTCGTTGCCGGAAGAGTTTGGTGGGACGCCCCAGGAGGCCTTGGGCCAGATCACTCAGCGAACCGATGAGACTCGTGCCAAGTTGGCAGAGATGGATGCCACATGGCAGAGCCTGGCAAATGAGAATGCCACGTCCCTTCTGACTATGCTCAGCCTTGTTCGTCGCGACCGCGTTATCGCCGAAGCGATGTCGCACTTTGGACACCGCGGGCGTGTTTACCTTGTCGCGGGATGGGTGCCCAAGGACCGAGTGCAGGAGCTGCGCAGCGCTGTGGAAAAGGTCGCCGGAGGGCGAGTGACCTTTGAGGAGAACTCTCCCTATGTGCCTGGAGGGCGCCAGCACGACGTTCCTACCCTGCTCCGGAACCCGGGCATATTTCGTCCGGTAGAGGGTCTGGTGCGGACCTATGGGACGCCGGGCTACCGTGAGATCGACCCTACTCCCTTGGTGGCGGTCACGTTTGCGTTAATGTTTGGGTTCATGTTTGGTGACTTGGGGCACGGGCTGGTCCTCGCACTGGTCGGCGGGCTTTTCGCTTCCCGTGCGGTTCCGCGCCTGGCTGGGCAGGCGAACACGGGTTGGATTCTGCTGGCCTGCGGATTGTCTTCCTGTGTTTTTGGGATCCTCTATGGCAGCCTCTTCGGCCTAGAGGACGTGATCCCTGCTGTGTGGCTAAAGCCCATGGACGATATCTGGACCCTTCTGGGAGCGTCGGTGGCCTTTGGCGTTCTAGTGCTCAACATTGGTTTCGCTGCTAGGCTGGCGACGGCTGCGCGAGAGCACCAATTCTTGGATGCCATCTTTGACAAGAACGGGATTACGGGCATCGCACTCTATTGGGGACTTGCCGCGGTGGTGCTGCTCGTAGCATTGGGAAGGCCGTTGCCCGTCTGGCTGGAAGGCCTAGTAGTGCTCCTGGTGCTTGCCTTGTTCATGGCTGAGCCTCTGACTAATCTAGTCAAGGGCGTGCGTCCCCTGGTGCACGGGAGCGTGGGCGAGTTGGCCATCCAAGCATTCTTTGAGGTGTTCGAAGCCCTAATCAGCTATGTGAGCAATACCCTGTCCTACGTGCGCCTGGGCGCCTTCGCCGTGGCGCATGCGGGACTGACGATGGTGGTATTCCTACTAGCCAACATGCTGAGCTCGGACGGTCAGGGTGGTCTTCTGCGCACCCTGGTGATCGTGATGGGTACCCTGGTCGTTATTGGGTTCGAGGGGTTGATCGTAACGATCCAGACGCTGCGCCTGGAGTACTATGAGCTTTTCGGCAAGTTTTTCAAGGGGGAGGGCATCCCTTTCAAGCCCTTGACGTTGCCTGCTGTTGAATGTCCGCCTGGTGAGGTGGCCACACAAACATCGACGTGAAGCCTCAACAGCCTCCGGGGATGGTGATGGGTGCTATTTTTCCTATTTGTGCAAGGAAAGGAGCGATTCCTGATGCAGATGGTTCTTAATATCGTATCGATGGTGTTGATCGCCGTTGGCCTATCTTGTGCACTGATCATGCGCAAGTCCGCCCAACCCTTGGTTGCCCTCAAGGTGTTCGTGGGTAGCATGCTCAGCGTGAATGGCCTCGTCGCACTCGTGTCCTTGAGCCTTGCTTTCGTGGCGCTGGCCTATCCGGCGCCCGTGCTTGCCCAGGAAGGGACGACGACAGCCAGTAGCGGGTTGGGCGGCGCTGAGATGGGTGCGGCGTTGGCGACTGGTCTGGCGTGCATTGGTGCTGGCATTGCGGTAGGCATTGCTGGCGCGGCTGCAATTGGCGGCATCACTGAAAAGCCCGAAATCCTAGGGCGCACCCTGATCTTTGTGGGCTTGGCCGAGGGCATTGCCATCTATGGGTTGATCATCTCCTTCATGATCCTGAGCCGATGATGGGCTGGTGTAAGGTTGGCTGAACGATGAAGGCATTTGTGATCGGCAACGAGAATGCGGTCTTGGGATTCTCGCTTGTGGGTGTGGACGGACGTGTTGTTCACGACAGCGCCGAGGTGGAGGCAGCACTGGACAGTTGCCTGGCTGACAAGACCATTGCGTTGGTGCTCGTAACCAGTGATGTGGTCACCTTGGCGCGTGAGCGGATGGAAAAACTCCAGGTTACCAGCGTATTGCCCCTGGTGGCCGAGATTCCCGGAGAGCAGGGCCACGAGACACGTGCGGACTCGCTCAAGGAACTGGTGCAGCGCGCTGTGGGCGTTCACCTGGGAGGTGCATAGTGACCATGATCAATGGCAGCGCTCTGGAAAGCTACCTACATCAGCAGGCGCGTGAGCGCGCTTTGAATCGCGTCGCCGAGGCTAAAGATGAGGCCGAGCGTATCGTTGTGCAGGCCACGCAAGAGGCGGTCGCGATCAGACAGACCCATGATGAGCATGCGGCTCGCGCCACCGCAGAACGGCGACGCCGGACACTAGCGCAGGCGCGGCTGAAAGCGAGGCAGACCATCGTCCGCCGCCACGAGGAGTTGCTTGGCCTGGTCTGGTCTGAGGCTGCTGCCAAGCTGCGGGCGCTGGTCGAGCCTGACAAGCGTTTGTCGCTGCTCAAGAGGCTGATTGCCGATGCTGCGGAACAGATGGGGGGTGGGGCACTGGAGATTCAGGTGAATGCTCAAGATCATGATCTCCTCACGCCCGAATGGCTGACTGAAATGCGCGTTGCGCTGGCCGGCGCCTATGGCGTCGTGAGCCTGGAGG
>CAYQDH010000201.1:0-9258 GCA_964416075.1 uncultured Anaerolineales bacterium
AGCTCGCCGTTAAGATACACGGCAAGCGCCTTGGGTTGGTAACTGCAGTCGATATCCCAGCAGATGGTCAACGGACAATCCCCCCCACCACCGCTGCCGGCATCTGCCCATATGTCAAACTCGCAAAATGGCTGATCGGGGGTGGCCCCTACCGTGGTATCGACCAGGGTAAGGTTATAGTCGCTCCGCGTCGATCCGCCAACGCCAAAGAGAATGGTACGCCAGGGCACATCGACTTGCACGCGCATGGCAAAGTGGTCGTTAGGCCCCAGGTTGGCCAGGGGATCCGCGGAACCCAGCGGAATCGAGTTCCCCCGCCAGTCCGGTATCTGTGGGTCCAGTATCTCGTACCAATCGATTCGTACGATCAGCACGTCGCCGAGAATGCCTCGTTTGCTGGCCAGTGACTCGCGGATGATCTGCTCGGCCCTGTCGCGTATCTCCAGGGTTCTCGGTACGGTTCGCGGAACATAGGGCAAACGGGGCAAATAGACCTCGTCAGCCGGCGGCACAATGTAGGCTGTAACAAACCGTGCGGCTTGGGCCGTGGCCGTGCGCAGGTCATCGCGCAGCGAGCTGAGCTGTCGCGCCTCAAAGATGATCCAAAAGAGCCCCACCAGGATGGGCAGCAGCATGGCAAATTCCACCAGCTCTGCTCCCCGCTCATCGCCATGCCACCGTTGCCGCAAGCCGCGCAGGAGGCGGGAGAAAGGTAAGCCAAACGATCGCTTACTATTAGCGCTCATCTCGCCTTCCCTCGCAATTAATCATGCCCACAGAGGTAACCTGCAATTCTCCCGACTGGCCGATGAAGCGCAGCCAACTATCCGTTGGCCGCCCAAACTCAGCCCCAGCCGTCCATTGCAGCCCCAAGGTAATCTGTACCATATCATCACAGTGCCGGGTGGTATAGATGTCGACCCTCAGTTGCCCGGGATCCAGTGCCCTTGGCCCCACGAGTCCGTTCTGCGCCACGGTGCGACGCATCAGAGCATCCGCCTGCTCCGGAATACCCTGCACATTGGACTGCAAGGAGATCAAGCGCAGCCCCTGCGAGGCGGCATCGGTCAGGGTCTGCCTCACATATAGGATCTTCCAGACCTCAAAGGTGCCGAGCAAAACGATGAACAGGATGGGCAGAAATAGCGCCACCTGGACAGTGACAGCACCCCGCTCCTTTTTCACCATATCCACCATAGGAAGATTACCCCCGGCAACGCAAAGGTCCAGCAAAACGGTCGACCTCTGGCATGCAGATCTTGCTCCGTGGGCAACAACTGCCCATCCCGCAACCGCCTTCTTACCTGTGAGAGGATCGATCCCCCTCGCCTGTGCCACACTTGGTAGATCAACAGAGGCACACTTACAGCCAGCACAACAAGTGCAAAGAGAAGCAGAAACTGTGTCGTGGGAAAGAGAGCAAAGAGCGCCATCAGGAACTTGGCGTCGCCCCCGCCGAAAAAGTGCAGCTGCCACATCATCAGCAGCATAGCCCACGCCAGGAGCGCAAAACCAAGGCCGCTCGCCGGTCTGTCGACGATGAAGAGGTAAACCTGATAGCCCAGTGCCCCAAGCATTACCGGCAGCACGAGCCAGTTTGGCACGCGTCGCCGCCAGTGATCCCAAACAGAGACACTTAGCAGCCACACACTGATCGCTACCCTGAAAGCCAGGGCCATCCACTCTTGCACTATGCCAACTCCAAGCGGGAGAATACGTGCTCAAACCCCGAACGCACCCTCCCTAGCAAACCACTCGCTCAACCTCGATGACTGCTTTCAGCCGTGGCATCTTGTATCCTGCCCAGCAAGGGTAAGAAAGGCTCGTTTGTCAGGGAGCGCACACACCTACCTAATAGAGTCCGAAATGCCTCAGCACCTTTGCAAACAGTTCGCCGAGCTCATTGCGCACTAGGATCAGGGTAGCCCAGCCGACCAGGGCCACAACAAGGGTGACCAAGGCCCATTCGACCGTCTCACTCCCTTTTTCTATTCGTTGCCACACATGCCACTTTTGAATCACTTCAGCCTCACAGCAGACCACCGTACTACCCCCGTTCACAGAGGGCTCAGGGGAGGATCCCTGTGGGCCCCTCCCCTTGCCGAGTCTGTGCGGTCAGGTCCGAACCTCAGCCCGGAAGAGGTGAGCACCCCTGGACTATTGGCCGTAGCTGTTGACGTCTTTGAGTGTGTCCAGAATCCTGTTGTACGACACGGTGAGCTCGTCGCCGATGAGCTTCAGGATAGCGAACGTCGCCAGGATCAGGATCAAGAGGACGACAGCCCACTCGACCAGTTCCGGACCCGACTCATCCTTGTAAAACCTCTGAAGTTCGCGAAGCATTGTCCTTACCTCCTGTGATTAGCGGATACTCTATTTCGTCAACTGCCCTCTCCAGTCTGCTGGGGCATTCCCTGGTGCGACCGGACGAGCAGCGGACTCCAAACTGATATCAATCCACCAACTGCATCTGGCGAATGACCATAGTCATGATAGGGATCAGCCCCGCTGCCAGGGCGGGGAGGAAAACCCCCCCAATCATGGGCAAGGTCAACTGGTTGGGCGCCTTCAGGATGTTGCGCTCGATCTGCACCCGAATATCCTGGTCGATCTCTTCCACGCTGACGCTTAGGACCCGGTGATAAGAGACACCACCGCTGGCAGCCATACGTATGCGCTCTAGCACTCGAGCCAGATGGAGACTATCTAGATCCTCAACCAGGCCCTCGAGCACGGACTCGGGCGAGATGCTCAGGCGAGCCTCCACATGTTTGCGCAGGCGCTCGCCCAGCACGCCGCGCTTGGCAAACTGATCCGCGGCCCTGGTAAGCGATCCACTCAATGTCGACTGCATCGAAGTGCCCAACTGCAGACTGACCAGTAGATCGCGCACATCGGTCATCGGCACCTTTTGCTTCTTCTTTCGGGCCTCACCCAGCGTTGGGAACCTTATGAACGACCACGAGTTCTGAACGCGGCGGCGCTGAAACTGAAGCGTTCGCTTGAATACATAGTCCAGCCTGAACAGTACAAAGGCGAGGATCAGCAACGCGAGAGCAATGACTACGATGAAAAGCGTCATATGACCTGCTCTTTCAAAGACGCAATCCGTCTCTCGATAAAGTACGAGGCGCCCAGGATGATCACTACGAGCAACATGTAGGCCAACTTGGCTGCTAACGAGCCAACATAAGCTGCTCGAAAGGTTGGCATCAAGGCGACAAAGAAAGCGATAAGGATGGCCAGGATCTGGATGAAACTCGTCTGTCCTGTGATACTGGTCAGGTTCGTCTCCACTTGGTTTTGCAGGTCCTCTTGTCGGCGCAATCGCGTCACAAAGCTATCCAGGGCCTCGGTCGTCGATTCGTTACTGGCCGACTCGCTCATCTCCAGGATATAGGCGAATTGGTGCAGCGAGATATTGTCCGTGCGCTTGCGAAACTCGGCAAAAGCGCGCGTCGTAGAAGCTGTCAGGAAAAAGCTCTCCACCATCACGTGCACCAAGCCCTTTAGCGGCTCCTCCGTTTTGGCATTAGCGTCCTGCAGGCTGGCAAAGACGGCCGGTTGCAGCTGATAGCTTCCTCGAAAGGCCAGTGCTAGCTGCAGGATCTGGCGCGGCGTGATGATTTCCTCTGTGCGCATCAACTCGCGGATACGCGCATAAGCGACAAGCACGGCCACAGCCACCAGAAACGGAGTCAGCACCCAATCGCGCATCAGGACGGCAAGCGCGACAAAGACCAGGAAAGGTAACACCACGGGGCGCGTAATGAACCGTGCGTACTTGGCGCGATAGTTGCGTACGCGCGGCCTGGTAGCACGCAACAAATCTTCGCCAAAGGCCATGTAGAGCAACAGGACGCCGAGTAAAATAGCTACGATCTGAATAATGGGAGTGTTTGCTAGGATCACCGGAACAACTCCATGCCTCCATCAAGAGGCGAAAAACTGTTCCCTTGACGCCGCTTGAGAACTTTGAGCCTATAGTCGCCGTTCTCATAGCCGCGCACGGCCATCATCTCGCTCATAGCGCGCACATATTGGCGCTTGTCCGCATCATAGTCCTTGCTCAGGTGCACGATCAGCCCGAGGCCTTCGCCGATGACCGGCCGCAACTCTGCAACGCTCATCCTTTGCTGAGCAAGGTTCTCCAAGCGCGCCAGGGTCATGCGCGCGGACTTGGCGTGGGTCGTGGTATGGCTAACGATACCCAGGTTCAGGGCCATAATGAACGGATAGGCCTCTTCCGAAACCACCTCGCCGATCATCAACACGTCCGGGCGCATGCGCAGCACACTGTTGTTGATGGCGTCGGCAATGTCCTCGGACTCTTCTTCCACCACCAGATGCTGATAATGTTCCACCTCTGGCTGCAATTCCTGGAATGTCTCAACGACCGTCACCTGGGCGTGGCCGGGCAGATGGGATGAAAATGCGTTCAACCAGGTCGTTTTGCCCGCGCCAGGGCGGCCAGCGAACACCACGCTCACTCGCATCGAGGCCGCAACCTCGGCCAAAAAGTCGATGGTCTCTCGATCGGCGCTACCTCGCGACACCAGGTCTTCCAGAGTCAGCCGCTTGCGCGCAAAGCGCCGGATATTGATGGCTGTGCCCTGGCGACTGAGAGGCGGTATCGTGGCCGCAAATCGCGACCCATCCGGCAGGCCCACTTTGATCTTGGGTTCTTTGCCCCCCAACCCCTTGCCCTCCATCTCGGCAATGCGACGCGCCAACTGGAAGAAATAGCTATCATCCGCCAGCTTGCCCTCTTCTCGGATCTGTCCATCGCGCTCGGTGGATACAAAGCCATTGCGCACGATGATCTCCTCGATGCCGTCGATCTCCAGGAAGGGCTGTAATACCCCCAAGCCGACGATGCGCTTGGCCACTTCTTCGGTGACTTCTTGCCGATCCCGCTCGTCCACATTCAGGTGCAGCTCGTGGATGCCCCGCAGAATCCAGGCTCGCAAGGCCAGGTGCTCGCCGTTACGTGTCTCTCGCCACCGCGGCACCGATACTTCCTGTTGGACCAGGTAATCCTGTAGACGCGTGGTAATCCTGTTATAATACTCGTTACTGTACATGGCACCCCGCCTTAACTATCCTAAGACGCACAGCGCGTCCGACTAGCGCTCGTAATCGGGAAGCGACTCCGGTTCCGGATCGGCCGGCCCGGTATTGATCACCCTGCTGCCATCCCCTTCGTGTCTATCCGTCTCGCTACTCACAGACCATGCTTTGAAGGCCCTAGTGGTCCCCTCTGCGCCGGTCTCCAGCGAGGTGACATATGCTCCCTCGGCGAATTCATCGCCCTCCCAGGGTCCAATCCTGATCGACACCGTGCCGCTGCCACCTTTCCAGGTACCCACAGAGACCACTCGCTCTTGGTTACTGGTGGCCGTCGTTTGAATCCGCACCGTGTACGGCGTGTCGTTAGGTACATCCCTAAAGGCCACCACAGCCCACACTTCCTTCACTGGGGCTGGGAAGGTGATAATAGAGGGTCCACCCTCCAGATTGCTCATGTGCAGAGCATACGCACCATCGATAGCCTGCCCCGAGGCCCGAGTTGTAGACTGGGCCGCCGGCGCGGGCGTTGCGGTGACCACAATCACTGCGGGCGCAGGTGTAGCTTCGGGCTCAGCCTTCTGTTCGCCAAACAAGACATGCTGGTTCTGTCCCTCGGCCAGGTAGAAGGAGACGTCCTTGGGCGTCGCAGGCGTATACCCATCGGGAACCGTCACCGTCACCCGGTAATTCGCCGGCGCCAGATTGTCAAAGTGGAATTTTCCGCCGCTGCTCGTCTGTGCGGTCGCTTTGGCTACATCGTTCTCATCAAAGAGGGTAACGCTGACCCTATCGAGCCCCAGCTCGTTTCTCGTCTGGATGCCGAAGGGCTCGATATCCTCAAAGACGGCACCATCGATGCGCCCCATGCTATCGGCCGTTCCTGCGGGGCGGATGTACACCCAGGCATCGTAGCCCTGCGCGCCATAGTACTCGCCGATCATCTTGGCTATCTCGCGGTGCGTTGCCACCAACACCATGTTAGCTGGACCTTCGCGGTCACTCAGCCCCGTGCTCCCACCAAAAAGCCCCGCAGAGTCTTTCTCAGTAGGCTCTGCCACACTATAGCTTTCTGCAGTAGGGATGCGCACCTCACCGCCGTCCGTTAGTTTCACGCCGACGACCCACAGGCCACGCGCCAGCCATGCGGAGATGCCCGCCTCATCACGAGTATCTGGACGTGTGGCCAGGAGGTCGACGCGGTGTCCGGCCCGCAGCTGCCCTCCGACCACACGCGCCGTGGGCACATGCACGCTGTAGATCAGGGTGTCCGCGTCCAACACAAACCCCTGGGGTAGCTTGATGACATCCTCAGGTTTGACTACATTGCCAGCGCGAAGTTGAGCCGTGGTTAGCAGGCCCACCAGATCCGCCGTATCGGTATAGATGACCGTGCCCACCGTCGCGGCCGGAACAGAGATGGTCTGCAAACTGTCATCCTCGATGAGAGTAAACGGAGGAATATCGTATTTCGGTACCAGCGCCGCGACCGTGGGACCTTCGCTGGCCCCTCTAGGCCCCGCAAATTGCAGCGCAATCACGACAATGAGCAACACCAGGGCAATCAAGAACAAGATCGTTTTGCGTGCGGTCATCTTTCCTCCATGCAGTTCATTCTCATCCTGTTATGCGCTGTCATTGGTCAGTGCTGGCTCTCGTAATCCTGCCATACCGGGGCAAAAATCCTGTTCAATACGCCACGGCCCAGCTCGCCAGCATAGTCATCGGCTCGAGCCACGTAAGGCAACTTGATATCCCACATGGGCTCGCCGGTTTTCTTGTGTTTGTTCTTCTCCTGCACGGTCTGGTTGAGCAACAACCACACCTTCTCATCACCGTGCTGATCCACCAGTTCTCCGTACAGCTTGCGCGCGTTGGCGACAGTGTCCATACGCTCCGAAGCAACAACAACCCACAAATTCACTTGCTCCTGGAACGAGGAGAACAAGCTGTGCGGCCACATCGCATCGATGATGGTCAGGCTGTGCTTGCTCATCGCGCGATGCAAATAGCGCTCTAACAGATCCACCGACAGCATCCGCACGTTTTGATAGTCCATGGGCACCAAGGTCACATCTTTCAAGCTGCCTGCCTGGGCATCACCGTCGGTAGCTAATTCATACAGATAAGGCATCTCCAAACCGGTCACAGCGCCCAATGACGAAGCGCCAAAAGTCATCTCGACTAGCAGAGGGGGAGTCTCCGGAACCTGGTCCCTCAATTGCGGTTCCTTTTTGCGCTTCTCGCGATACTGCTTGGTTATGGAACGATAGTGCAGGGCGGTATCCAGAGCGATCGTGGTACGCCCCGTTCCGCCCGAATAGGAGACGAAAGCGACACAGAAGGTCTGGGGCAGGGAGAGCATCTTGCCTGCCAATGTGCTGCCCAGCCCGCGCAAGTAATGATCGGGATTGTTTGCAAACTCCTGGCTACTGCATTCATGAACCCGAGCCGCCGAGATCTGCGCGCGTATTTCCGCTTCCGATAATGGGTACGCGATGATGTCCTCATAGTCGATGACGATCAGCTGGCTCTGCGGAAGAAGGTCCTTGATGGTCCCGGTATGCAGCGCAATCTCGTATTTGAGATCATCTCGGTTACGCAAGAGCTCGTAGATTCGCTCATTCCGAGTGGCTGCGAGAACCTGGACAATCTGATTCGCCACCATCATGGCATTTCTCCTCGATGTTCGCTAATCATCACTTGCGCGGCTATGCTTGCACCAAGGCCTTCTTGCGCCGCAGGCCAAACGGGTGTCTGGCGCCCCTCTCATATTGGCGCCACAGAGGACCATAGAGGTAACGGAGCACCTGGTTACCGAGGCGACCGTTAAAGAGCATATTGGTCTGGCGCGTCCGAGGAAACTGCAGAGCACGCGATACCCCCATCAGCGGCAGCATGGTACCGAGTCCTCCAGCTTGGTTCACGGCGATGATCGCTCGACCTTCACCAAACTCCACCGCCAGCTCCTCGCGCAGCTTTCGGGCGTTCTCCACCGCATCGATGCGCGGCGTGGTCAGCACGATCCACAGATCAACTTGGCCGGCAATAGACGAGAGATATCCGTGCGGCCACATGGTATCGATGACCGTCAGAATATGCTGCCCCACCTGCTGGCGGCAGTACTGATCCACCGATTCCTTGGGCAGTTTGCGCACCTGGTCGTAATCCATCGGGTACAACGATACGCCCTGAAACTGCTGCGGCTCCAGATCGCGCTGAGAGACCAACTCCGACAAGGTTGGGTTACTGACTCCCAGCATCGTTTCCAGGGCCGAAACGCCAAAGGTGAACTCGAAAAACGCACAAGGGATGGGGCAGGTCATCTGGGTCAGATTGGCAAAGCGCAGCGCCGTATCCAGGGAAAGAGAGGTCTTGCCCGTACCCCCCGAGTAAGAGGTAAAGGCAATCGTCCGCTTGGGAGGCAACTTGCGAACCTTGCGAAGAGCCAGCTTCTTTTGATTCAAGAAGCTATCCGGAGAGGCCATAAACTGGCTCGATGTACACTGCACGATAGGATTACTGGCCAGCAATCTGCGGATGCAATCCACAGAAAAGGGCTCGGCCACTAGGTCCTGATAATCCACTATCGCCAGCTGCACATTGGGGATCGCATCATAGATACGCCCCGTATCCAGAGCCGCCGTCACTTCAGCATCCGGCGCCTTGCCCAGCATATTGTAGACCAGAGATTCGTTGGTAGCGACCAGAATTTTCATCGAGTCTTTGTCCCATTTGAATACTGCGGTTGCAGGCTATGCACACCTGACACGGTCCCAGCCACCGCTCTAGGGGGCCCATGATGGGCCCCTGCCCACCACTCGCGGCCAAGTGCGTTGCTCAAGCTACCCGTCAGCTTGCTATAGTCATTAAACCATACCGTGGGCGCCGAGTCCGGACCTTGTGTTGACAGATTGGTGACAGCTTGGTCCATTTTCCAGGGCAGGATCCGCACATTGAGCTGGTGAGCTGCTGGTTTCCTTGTGGATCGAGCTCGCCGGCAGGATATTCCCGCCCGGCCCCCGCACATTGGCCCACTATCGGCATCCTTTTTAGCACCAACACTACTCAAGACCGTTGGCGATGCGAATCCACTTCCTAGTCTTGACAAATCTGAAACAAACTTTTGACATTCACCTGAGATTCGGTCATAAATGGTGTCCTGGGGAGGAGAGGAAGGCGGCGAGACGA
>CAYQDH010000202.1:0-9184 GCA_964416075.1 uncultured Anaerolineales bacterium
CCTCGGCGGGAAGGGAGGGGTCGGCCTGCATCCAGCCGGGGATCAGCGGGGCCACGTTGCCGTCCGAGTGCAACAGGGGCTTGACGCCATCGCGCAGCAGGTGGTCGCAGATGCGCTGGTGGTTGGGCAACACCAGCTCGGCGTACATGGCGGGCGAGATGAGCGGAGATTTGACATAACCGAGATCATCGGCCAGGCGCGCGCCATCGAATTCCAGGCCCATGCGTCGTAAGGCATCGTAGATATCGATGATCAGCTGTGCGTGCGCCGCGAACATATCGTTGATGAACTCGGGGTCCTCCACCATGAGCATCAGCTCGTTGACCAGGCCCAGGCGCGACCAGGTGGGATGGAAGCAGGCATGGCCCGCATAGAACACCGCCTTGCCCTGGGTGCGGGCGCGCCGATAGCTGTCCAGGGTCGAGGGATGGATGCGCGACGGATTGAAGGCCAGGTGCTCCTTGTGCTTGGCCCAGTCCTGGCGCGTCTTGATGGTATAGTCCAGCCATTGGGAGGTCCATCCTTCGGCCATGTGCGAATCGGTGCGCAGGGCGCCATCGGCATCCCAATAGGTGCGTTGGTGCTCGGATTGGGACACCAGGCGCTCGGGGAGCTGCATCGTATAGTCGCCCCCGATATACACGATATCGAAACCAAAGTAATCGTGCGGCGAGACATCCCGTGGCAGCCCCTCGCGCTGCCAGCGTTCCAGGGTCGTGCTCCAGTAGCCATCGTCCATCGGCACCCGGTCGGGTATCTCGCCCCACAGTGCTCGCCTTACGCGTTCTCGTGAATCCATTTGTCCAGCCTTTCACCGCGATTGTGCGCCCGGTTTCGCATCGCCGGGCGTCGTGTCCGTGCAATGCCGCATCAGCCCGCGGGCGCTACCCGATTATCATCGATATAATCCCACACGAATTCCATCCCCAGCCCCGGCTTGGTGGTCAGGATGACATTCCCGGCGCCGTCCAGGGGATCGCAGATCGCCTTGAGATAGGGGGGAGGTGTCTCATAGTCATAGCCGGGGCGGAGCAGCCCCCGCTCGAAATACTCGCACGTGGCTTCGGGCATGGCCCCCAGGATATGGCTATTGCTCCAGCCGCCGCCGTGCATCTCGCATTGGATGCCCACCGCCTGGCACAACGATGCCATCTTGTAGCATCCGGTGATCCCGCCATAGTTCACGTCGATGCGGCACATATCGGTGGCGCCCTGGAGGATCCATTCGGCGCGGGCATTGATGCCCCCCGGGGCGTGTTCCGGCGAGCAGATGGCGATGTTCAGCTCGTGCGTGAGGCGGCGGTAGGGCTCGACGCGCGTCTCCTTCATGGGGTGCTCCAGCCAGTAATAGTCCAGCTTTTCCAGCTCGTGCCCCACCCAGATCGACTCCTGCAGGGTGTAGATGCCCCAGGGGTCGAGCATGAGCACCATGTCCGGGCCCACGGCTTCGCGCACGACGCGGCAGACCTCGATATCCTGCTTGGGGTAGGCGGGCATGCCGGGGGCCGGCTCCCAGCGAAAGGGATCCCAGTAGATGTAGGC
This sequence comes from uncultured Anaerolineales bacterium, assembly GCA_964416075.1. Classification (GTDB taxonomy): domain Bacteria; phylum Chloroflexota; class Anaerolineae; order UBA1429; family UBA1429; genus CAYQDH01. The sequence continues at coordinate 1,543 of CAYQDH010000202.1, forward strand.
GTGCACCTTGTAGGCGGTGTAGCCCTGCGCCTTGCAGGCCAGGGCGTGCGCGGCATAGTCCTCCGGCTGGCCCATGTTGGGCCAGGTGGAGGCATAGGCCTTGACCTTGTCGCGGCAGCCCCCCAGCAGCTTGTGCACGGGCAGGCCCACCATACGCCCGTAGAGATCCCAGAGGGCGCAATCGACCAGGCCCGCCAGGGACTCGCTAAAGCCTTCATGCTGGGCCATCCATTGCCACATCTTTTCGCGGTTGAGGGGGTTCTCGCCCACCAACATCGGCTTGACCAGGCGCTCGATGGCGGCCGGGTCGCCCCCCATTGCATAGCCCTCCAGCCCGTCGTCAGTGATGATCTTGGTGATGCTGGCGATGGTGTCTTGCTCCTTGTCCATCCAGACGCCATAGCCCCACTTGGTGGGGAGATTGCGGGTCTTGGTTCGAAAACGTATCACCTGGACATCTACAACCTTCATGATGAACCTCCTCGATTCTGATTTGACCGCATTGTACCATCTTACTGTAGTAGCTGGTGCGATAGGGTGCGTCCCAGGGGACCTGGTACGTCGATACCTATCGCAGGTTCATCATAGCCTAGACGGGGGGCATCAGGCAAGAGGATGCATTCCCTGACCCCACGCAACTTGCGCCGCCGCCCGCGCGTGAGCAACTGGCCCTTGCATCTCTCGCCCCAGCGACGTATGCTATCGCCCGTGTTTCCAGTGCTGTGGAAAACCCAAGAGTAATCACTCTATGAAGGGGAGAGGTGTCGTATGAAGGTTACCAAGATCGAAACGATCCGCGTGGGCGAGTTCCCGGGGATCATCTGGGTGCAGGTGTACACCGATACCGGGTTGGTGGGCCTGGGTGAGACCTGGTACGCGGCCAGCACCGTACAAGCCGCCGTGCACGACCATTTTGGCCCGCTGCTGATCGGGCAAGACCCCTGCGCGGTGGAGCGTCACTGGCAGGCCATGTTCGCCCTGAGCGACCACGCCGGCTATGGCGGCGCCGAGATGCGCGCCCTTTCGGCCCTGGATATGGCCCTGTGGGATATCAAGGGCCAGGCGGCAGGCCTGCCCATCTACGAGATGCTCGGCGGCGCCTTTCGCCACAAGATTCGCGTCTATAGCACCGGGGCGCCTTTCGAGGGGTGTGGCGAGCTGGCCAAGGAGCTACTGGACGAGGGGATTACCGCTATGAAGATGGGGCCCACCATCCCCCTGGCCCTGGAGACCAACGGCCAATACCTATCCCCGGTGGACCTGGACCGCGCCCTGAAGCCGATCCGCGAGGTGCGCGATGCCGTGGGTATGGAGATGCAGATCGCCAACGATGGCCACGGTAAATGGAACCTGCCCTGCGCCATCCGCATCGCCCAGGCCATGGACCCCTACGAGATGATGTGGCAGGAGGACCTGATGCCCCTGCTGAACGTAGAGGCCCTGGGGCGCCTGCAGGCTGCGACCAAGGCCCCGGTGTGCATCTCGGAGCGGCTCCTCTCGCGCTGGCAATTGCGCCCCTTTATCGAAAGCGGCGCGGCGCGCATCGTGATGCCCGACCTGATCTGGACCGGCGGCATCTCGGAGACGCACAAGATCGCCATCCTGGCCTCGGCGCACCAGGTGCCGGTGGCCCCTCACGACGCGACGGGGCCGGTGAACATCTTTGCCTGCGCGCAGATCTGCATGAGCGCGCCCAACGCCATGATCATGGAGCACGTGCGCAGCTTTTACCGCGGCTGGTACGGCCGCTTTGTCGATCCCAACCTGGACATCCGCGGTGGATATCTCTATGCGCCGCAGCGCCCGGGGATTGGCACCCGGCTGCGCCCCGAGGTGCGCGACCGCGCGGACGCCATCGTGGCTGTCAGCGACGAGGCGCGCGACAGCCTCATCGATGGCTGGAGGCCCGGCTCGGCCGTCTCCGAGCGCATGCAAGCCGAGCTGGACGAGATCTATCGCTTTCGCGGGGGGCCCCAGGACTAGACAACCTAATCAGGATGTCATCTGAGGTTCTCATCTACTGGCTCAGCAATCGGAGGTTTCCATGCCTTTGGAACGTGTCGTTATCGGTAAGGTCATCGAACAGCGCCTGGATGAGGCGTTGCAGCAGCTCATCGCGCCTTTGGGGGGGATCTCCCGCATCGTAGCCGCGGGGAGCCGCGTGCTGATCAAGCCTAACCTCGTCTTTGCCCCCACCTCACGCGGCATCACCCATCCGGAGCTGATCGAGGCGGTGGTGCGCCTGGTGAAGGAAGCTAACCCGCGCGAGATCCTCATCGCCGAGGGGGCTGCGGACACCTATACCACGCAGGGCTTTCGCTTCCAGGGCCTCTACCGCATCGCCGCGCGCTATGGGGCCAAGCTCGTGGATCTCAACCTGGAGGAAGGCGTGCGCACGCCGGTGCCGGCAGGGCTGGGGCGCGAGTACATCCTGCTCCCCCGCGCCGTGGTGGAGAGCGATGTCTTTGTCTCGCTGCCGGTGTTCAAGCTATGGGGCAACTCGCCCCTCTCGCTTAGCCTGAAGAACCTCATCGGGCTGTACGGCGGGCGCTACTATGGCTACAACAAGGATTCGCACCTGCGCGGCAGAGAGCTGTCCTACTATGGGCTGCCCGGCGAGGTGGGCACAGAGCTGGGGGCGCACAAGCCCACGGTCGCCGAGTCCATCTGCGCGCTGAACTCGGTGGTGCGCACCGACCTGGCTATCGTGGACGCGCTGGAGGGCGGCGACGGCGCGGGCAACTGGATCCGCCTGGACACGCTCATCGCCGGGCGCAACCCGGTGGCGGTGGACACGGTAGGGCTGGCCATGGCCGGTCTGAAGGCCAGCGACTATGCTATCACCCGGCTCTGCGCCGCTCGTGGCCTGGGGCCGTGCCAGTTGGACGAGATCGAGGTGCTGGGTGAGCGCATCGCCGATGTCGCCTTCCCCCTACACCGCCTGCGCGAGAACGTGTTGGAGCTACCGGCGCGCTTTTGCCTGGGGCTGCTCGACGCTGGCGCGCTGTGGCAGATGCACCGCGCTTTCACTCTCTACGGCTTGCTCCCCGCCGAGGCCAGCGCCCCGGCCACGCGAGAAGGGTTGCTGGAGGTGGTGCGCGGCGTGGTGGAGAGCGAAGGCTTTTACACAGCGGCTCTAAAGGGGTGCAGCGAATGCGCGCTGCATCTACTCGACCTCATCATCGCCCAGGGAGGTACCTCCGGCAGCATGGCTGCCGTCGAGGCCGAGTTCACCCGCCGTTGGGGCGACGTGGGGCAGTATTACATGCCCTCTGCGCGCACCCTCACCCGCCTGGGCCTGGCCTATGCCGTGGACAGCGCCTACCGGCACTATTACCTGCTGCCCGAGGGGGTCGTCGCAGCGCGACGGGGCATGTAGACAGTGCGGTCACTGGCATTGGAAGGGCGCGGCATCGCGCAATGAAAGCCCCTGCCGGGCGGGAAGCGGCCTGACAGCGTCCCCAAGGCGCACTATAATGGGGAGCAGCAGGCGATGCTGCGACCAATGACCCTGCGTGATAAATGAGGAGGAGACAGGATATGGTAGCTAGAAAAGGGAAGCAGAAGCCGATTCGCGTCGGAGTGATCGGCGTGGGCCGCGGACAGACCTTTATGCATCAGGCGGCGTTCGCCGGCATGGAGTTGGTGGCGATCTGCGATGCGTGGGTGGAGCGGCTGGAGCAGGTGGGCAAGCAATACGGCATCGCCACCTACACCGACTATGACCGCTTCTTGGAGCACGACATGGACGCTGTGGTGTTGGCCAACTACTTTCACGAGCACGCGCCCTTTGCTATCAAGGCGCTCCAGGCGGGCAAGCATGTGATGAGCGAGTGCGCGGCATGCAGCACCCTGGCCGAGGGCGTGGCCCTCTGCCGCGCCGTGGAGCAGAGCGGCAAGATCTATATGCTGGCCGAGAACTATCCCTATACCGCTTTCAACCTGGAGATGGCCCGGCTGTACAGGGCGGGGGAGATCGGGCGCGTCCTCTACGCCGAGGGCGAGTACAACCATCCCATGGCCTTCGTCGACAGCAAGCGCATCTCGCCGGGGCTGCGCCATTGGCGCAACAACCTCCCCACCACCTATTATTGCACCCACGCCATGGCCCCGCTGATGCACATCACCGACACGATGCCTGTGCGCGTGAATGGTTTTGCGCCCCCACTGCCCGAGGATAGCCCGCGGCTGCGACTGTGGAAGCAGATGGATGTGGGCGGCCTGATCATCGCCCAGATGGACAACGGGGCGGTGTTCAAGTTGCTGCAGGGCGGGCTGCCCGGGCACAGCATCTTTTACCGGCTGCACGGCGAGGATGGGCTGATGGAGACGGGCCGTGGCCCCAGCTACTGGGGGCCCGGGAGCGTGCGCATCGTGCACGAGTCCTGGGAGCTCAAGCGCGGCCAGGTGCCGGAAAAGGAATACTACCCCCAGTTCCCGGACTGGGCCAAGGATGCGGTGAGCGCCGGCCACGGTGGCGGGGACTATTTCACCAACCACTATTTCGCCGAGGCCATCCGCGCTGGCGAGCCACCTTATCTCAATGTGTATCGTGGCGTGGCCATGTCCGTGATCGGCATCCTGGCCTGGAAGAGCGTATTGGACAACGGCAACAGCTATGCTGTGCCCGACTTTACCTCGGAGGCGTCGCGCCGAGCTTACGAGAACGATACCTGGCGTCCCATGGACCTGGATGATCCCGATGCGCCGCCCATTAGCTCGCGAGGCAAGGTGCGCGAGATCATGCCGGAGGGCCTGGCCCGGGCGCGCAAGATTTGGCGCGAAATCGGCTACAAGGGCGAGGATCAATAATAGAGCCTGGGTTTTGCGTTTGGTTGTGCAAAACCTGGGTAGATATGAAAGGAGGGCGATCTATGCCCAAACGACTCGATGCCGAACATGGCATTATCTGTCGCCTGCCCGGGGAGCGGCTGGGCTACTTTGGCTGGCCCTCGGTGGCGCGGTTCCAAGATGGCACGCTGCTGGCGGTGAGCTCCGGGTTGCGAAGCCAGCATGTCTGTCCCTGGGGCAAGACGGTGCTCAACGTCAGCACGGACGGCGGGCGCTCCTGGAGCGCGCCGCGGGTGATCAACAACACGCCCCTGGACGACCGCGATGCGGGGATCGTGGACCTGGGCGGCGGCTGGCTGCTGGTGAGCTGGTTCACCTCGGACACGCGACAGTATGCGCGCACCGAGTCGGCCCGCGCGCGGTGGGGCGAGGAAGAGGTGGCCTCCTGGGAGGCCACGCTATCCGGCTGGACCGATGAGCTGGTCAAGCAGTGGCTCGGCTCCTGGCTCATCCTCAGCGAGGACCGCGGGGCCACCTGGAGCGCGCCGATCCGCGTGCCCCTCACTACGCCGCACGGCCCGATCCGCTTGGCCAGTGGCGATCTGCTCTACCTGGGCAAGCGCTACGGCAAGCAGGTGGGCGAGAGCGGGGAGATCGAACTGGGCGCCATCATGGCCATGCGCAGCGCCGACGGCGGCCACACCTGGGAGCCGCTCGGCCAGGTGCCCCTCTATCCCGGCACCAGCAACACCAACTATCACGAGGCGCACGTGGTAGAGTTGGCGTCGGGCAAGCTGTTGGGCATGATCCGCATCGAGAATGCGGGCGCCGACCTTGTGACCAGCGCCGGCCTGGTTCAATTCAGCATGATGCAGACCGAGTCCACCGATGGCGGCCGGACCTGGAGCGAGGCGCGGCCGCTGGGCTTTCACGGCTCGCCGCCCCACCTGCTGCGCCACTCCTCCGGCCGGCTGGTATTGGTCTACGGCTATCGCCTGGCGCCCTATGGGCAGCGCGTGGCCCTTAGCGACGACGACGGCGCCACCTGGGACCACGACTGGATCATCCGCGATGATGGGCCCGATGGCGACCTGGGCTATCCGGCCTCAGTGGAGATGGACGACGGCAGCATCCTCACGGTCTATTACCAAAAGGCGCCGGGGGATGCCAAATGCTCGATCCTCTACTCGCGCTGGGTACTGCCCGCCTAGCGCTTGGCAGCGCACACAGAACGAGGGCCAGGGCTTAATAAGGCCTTGGCCCTCGCGTAGGGATATTCCACGCACTCTTTTCTATCCTCAAGGCTACTCTTGTACGGGCGCCTCGAGTGCGCGCTGGTATAGCTGGGACCAGGCCGCGCTCCCGTCATCGGGGATGACCTCTATCTGCGAGCCTCGCTCGTAGGGCCGTTGGTTTCCGGCCAGGAAATCATCCAGCGTCCCGTTGGCCTCCATCCCCGGCACCAGGTTTCGCCTGAACGCGGCATAGGTCACCGATCCGCCGGATGCCCAGGACAGGCGATAGAGGTTTCGCGGGTAGGGTGGCACATAGCCGGGCTGCACCGCGTAGCGCGCCACGGCCTCTTCGTCGAGCTCCACTCCCAGGCCCGGGCTCTCGGGCAGGTGCGCGTACCCATCGGACACCTTGAGGCGCTCCGTGATCAAGTCATCCTCAAAGATCTCGTGGCAGGTGATGGCCGGCCAGGTGGCGTGGGTCAGGACGGCCCCCATGTGTACGGTAAAGGCCGTGGTCAGGGCCGTGCCCACCAGCTCGAGGAAGAAGGGCTTGTTGAACTGGGCCGCCAAGTGCGCCTGCGTAAACACCGAGCTGATGCCGCCCCCGATGACAAACCCATCGCACACCTCGTCGGGGATCGCCGTCTGGATCGGGGGGACGCCATAATGCATGGCGATGGGGCGCGTGATCTTTAGCCTTAGCACCCGGTTGCCCTCGACATCGCCCTGCGGGATGGGAGACTCAAAGATGGTCAAGGTGGGTACCTTTTCCAGCTCGAGCAGATAGGGCGCGGCGATGGTGACGTCTCGCAGGAAAAAGTTGAAATCCGCGAGAAAACGGAAATCCCGGGGCACGTCTTTGGCCAGAATCTCGATCTGCGAAGCGAAATCGCGCCAGGGGCGCGCCTTGAGCTTGGCGCTCATGTAGCCCAGGCTCACGGCCTCCTCCAGATCGGCCTTCCAGTCCTCGGTGTACATATCCATGGTCCACCAGGCGATGGGGCAGCGGTTGCGCACCTTGGTGCCCATGAGGCGGTAGCAGGGCACGCCCAGGGCTTTGCCTACCAGGTCCCAGACCGCCATCTGCAGGCCCAGCCCCAGGCGGTCATCCCACAGGAACTCGGCGGGAGAATGCCCGGTGATACGGTCGACCTGCTCTTGGGGCACGCCGGTCCATGCATAGTTGGAGAGGTTCTCCCCATAGCCCACCAGGTCCGAGTTGGTGCGCAGGCGCACGATCTCGAAAGTGGAATAGTTGCCCCAGTTCTCGAAGGACATGGCGCGGGCATGGCGTGGCTTGTGGGGGATCGAGATCCAGGTACGCTCGACCCCGGTGATGTTCAGTTTGTTCAACGCACTCATTTTCCTGGCACCTCCACGGGCGAGATCGTCTGCGATCTCGCCCGGTGACGTAGATGACCCTATCTAGTGTACCTCGTACTTTTTAATGGCGTCCATGTCCAGCTCGCAACCCAGGCCCGGCTTGGTGGGCACGATGGCATAGCCATCGTCGAACTGGATGCCCTCGATGAGCAGGTCATCCACGCGCGTCCAGGAGCCGACAAAGTCGCTCCCGAGCACGCAGTTGCGCGCTGCTGCCGCGGCATGCAGATAGG
>CAYQDH010000203.1:0-840 GCA_964416075.1 uncultured Anaerolineales bacterium
ACCAAAGAAGATGCGGGCCACGAAGCGCCCTGGCTACGTTACCTGGCCGGGGAGAATCCTACCTATCCCGAGGAGATCCTGTCCGCCAGCTATCAGCAGGTCTGTCGGCGGCTGGAGCAAGTGCGCCAAGACCACGCGGATATCACCCATGTGCACGAACACTGGTGGCAACAACTCAATCCCGTCACCACCGAAGCCTTGATCCAGCTCACCCTAGGAGCACCACAAGCGCTGTATAACGGCGGCTTGATGCATACTCGCGTGCGCTATTTCGACGCCGAGCGGGGCCGCGCCGGCCTGCCCCAGGATGTTGCCGCACTGGTTACCACACTAGAGGCCGACCGCACCGTGCTCAGGCTGGTGAATGTCAATCCCTTGCAGGCGCGCGATGTGGTCGTCCAGGCGGGTGGGTTCGGGGAGCACCGCTTCGGGGTGATACGCCACGCGGCGCAAAAGGGCGACTATCCCGGGGAGGTAGGCAGCTATGCCACACCGGCACTAGCCACCGAGGTGCAGGAAACCCCGGTGCACGAGACGCACGTGCAGGTGCACCTGCCGCCCGCCACGGAGATCGAGATGGATATAGAGACGATTCGTTATGTCAATAATCCATCGTATCATTCCAAGTGGCAGAGCGCATGAGACGTTCAGGACGGCGGGACGCGTGGAGAGGAAGAGCGGGCCTGGAGCCCCGCGATCCGAGTAAGTAGTCGGCAACCAAGATGGTCGCCGTACAACATCATGCAAAGAGACGGTAACGGGCGACCCGACGGGGGTCGCCCGTTACGCTATCGTCTAGTCGTCCACGCGGGGCATCATGCGCCATTGGATGCCCCGGGG
>CAYQDH010000203.1:850-9172 GCA_964416075.1 uncultured Anaerolineales bacterium
AAAGCTGACGGAGATGCTGCCCTGCGGGCGACCGATGCGCTCTCCCGCGGCAGCCAGCGCCTGGTCCAGCTCGCGATAGGCGCCGGCAAACCCCAAGTAGCGCGCTTCCGCATCCGTCAAGCCGTCGCAGCATAGGAACACCGGCTTGCGCTCCATGATCACCTTGGGCACGTAGGTGTTGCTCCAGCTTCTCAGGTTCCCCTGTGAGCGCACCATCCGCCGGGCCATCTCCATCGAGCTCAAGGCGAACTGCTCTGCGGTAGATTGATGGCGGTCGCTGGAAGGGTCTGTGGTCCACCCGCCGGCTGCCGATAGGGCCATGATCACACAGCCATCGGGCGCGGTCATGGCATCGCCCACGGCGATGGTGATATACGTGGCCCCGCCGAGATAGCGTTCCCGGGTGTCGCCGGGGTACACCACCGCGATATCGGTAGGTTGCATGGGCGTGGTCCATATCTCCTTGGCCGCAGCGACCGCGGTGCGCCACTCCTGGCGGAAATCGCCCGCATAGACATCGACGATCTGCTCCGCCGAGTTGACCAGGATATCCACCTTGAGATGCAGGCCCGCCAGATCGGCGGCCTCTTCCATATCGAGGCGCACCGGGTTACGCTGGATAGCGCCCAGGCGCACCTCCGGCGAGATGACCATGCGATGGTTGTGCTCGATGGTGTCGGCCCCCGAGACGCCGGGCAAGATGATCTTGCCCCCACCGCACCACCCCGCCGGGCCCACCGGGCTCACCTCGCCAATCCCGATGCGCACATCCGCCTCGGCGACGGCCCTGTTGACCCACACTGGCGTGCCCCGGCTGGTGGCTCCCACATAGGCCAACTGAGAGGGGTCCTCCGCTTCGTGCTGCACAAACCGCGCACGGGCCAGCACCTCCGACCCCAGCCGCTCACGAGCGTGGCCATGGGCATGCATACCACATGCATAGACGATGGTCACATCCTCATCCCGCACCCCCAGGGTATTCAGGTGGTCCAGGATAGGCAGGGCGAGCCGATCGCGTGCTCCGAGCATGCGATCGGTCATACGATCGCCAGTCAAGAGAGCCACCCTGGCCCCGGGCTTGACCAGGTTGCGGAGCGGCGGCGCGGCGATGGGATTCTCGAGCGCTGCCAAGATGGCCTGCGCCGGATCGGCCAGCGCAGGCCGATCGACAAAGCGCAACTCCGCCGTCACCCGCTCGGCGGGCAGATCAAAGGTGCGCGGTTCGCCATTCCAGGACACGACGTATGATCGCTTGGCCATAGCCTACCTCTCGATTTTTGCCTAATCTTGACGTCCGCGTCGGCAGACCGACGTCCGCGTCGACAGACCAGTCTCTACCTCTACACAACGGGCTTGCCGCACCACATAACCCGCCCGATGATCAGCCCGCCTCTTCTACGAGTACTCGGCTTCGACTTGCTGGTAATCCTCTTCGGTCCACGTTCTGAAAGGCTGTTTAGCCAACGGACCGGCAGAGAGCGTGGGCACTTGCTCCTCGAGGGTGGGTTGGGTCGTATCCTCGTAGAAAATGCCGATCGGGATGCGGTCACCCCACTCGTAGGCTTTCTCCCAGGCGGCCGAGCGATCGGTAGGACTCCAGCCCTCGTCCTCTAGCTTGTAGACGCGGTCACGGAAAAAGGGAAACGAGTAGTTTGGGTTAAAGGTCACGCAAGGCTGCAGGATATCCAGCAGGGCAGCGCCCTTGTGCCGGATGGCCGCAACCATCATGCGCACCAGGTGGGCATTGTCGCCGGCATAACCGCGAGCCACAAACGTCGCCCCAGAGGTCAAGGCGAGGGCCAAAGGATTAACCGGCTTCTCCATGGCGCCCACTGGCAGAGGTGATGTCTTGGAGGGAAAGCCTTTGGGGCTCGTCGGCGAATATTGGCCCTTGGTCAAGCCGTAGACCATGTTGTCGTGAACCATAAAGGTGATATCCACATTGCGACGCATGGCATGCATGAAATGGTTACCACCCTCGCCATAGGTGTCGCCATCACCCGAGTGTACGATCACCTTCAGCCCGTGGTTGGCCAGATGAGCCCCTTGGGCCACGGGAATCGGTCTCCCATGCAGCGTCGTAAAGGCGGTGACGGTCATATAATCGGGCAGCTTGGGCGCCTGGCCGATCCCCGTGACGATGAGGACCTCGTGCGGGGCGATGCTCGCCTGAGCCAGGGCCTCTTTGATGGCCCTCAGGATGCCGAAATTGCCACAGCCAGGGCACCACGTCGGGCGCACCGCGGAGTTAAAATCTTGGCTTTCTACCATCTGTCTCTCCTATCCCAGATGATCCAGGATGTACTGCGCCGTAAAGGGGCGCCCATCGTAGCGATGAATATGCTGCTGCACCTGCAAACCCGTCTTCATACGCAGCAGGTCGGCGAATTGCCCTGTGGCGTTCCCCTCCACAGACACCAGTCGCCTGGCGTCCTTGAGGACGGCTTGAGCCTTGTCCACGGGGAACGGCCATATGTCGCTGAAATGCACCATGTTGGCACTGGCGCCCGCACTGCCAAGCCTGTCGACCGCCTCGCGCAAGGGGCCATAGGTCGACCCCCAGCTCACGAACGTCACATCGGCAGTGGGTGGACCGTACAAAGTCGGCGGGCGCATGTCCTGCAGGGAAGCGCTCATCTTGCGCAGTCGCTTCTCGACCATCTTGTTACGGTTCTCCGCATCTTCATCCTGGAAATTGCCGTACTCGTCGTGCTCGTCGCTACAGGATTGAAACACTGCCTTGGGATGCCCCGGCAAAGCCCGTGGTGAGATTCCCGACTCGGTAAGGGCATAGCGCTTGTAGCGCTCGGACAGTTGGTCCAGGTCTGCGTCCGTGAGCAGGGCGCCACGGTCGATCTTGACCTGGTCAAAGTGAAAATCGGCACGCTCGATCGTCCGGGCCGAACTGGACAGGAACTTGTCGAGAAGGATGAAACAGGGTGTTTGGTATTTCTCGGCCAGGTTAAAGGCTCGCCAGCCGGCTTCGAAGCATTCCTCGATCGTGCTCGGGGCCAGTACGATGCGCGGGAATTCCCCCGGCGATGTGAAGACGATAAACAGGAGGTCCGCTTGCGCGGTGCGGGTGGGCATCCCGGTCGCGGGGCCAGGTCGCTGGGACTCGATGACCACCAGCGGCGTTTCGGCCATCCCCGCCAGGCCGAGGCCTTCCACCATCAGGGCATAGCCGCCGCCGGAGGTAGAGACCATCCCTCTGACGCCCGCGTGGTTCGCCCCGATGGCCATGTTGATCGCTGCGATCTCGTCTTCCGCATGTTTGACGACCAGGCCATAGCGGTCAGCATGGCCCGCCATCCACTCCAGAATCGAGCTGGCGGGCGTCATGGGGTAGGCGGCCAGAAAGCGGCATCCCCCCATCACGGCGCCGAGACAGACAGCCTCGTTGCCACTGATAAGCATGCGTTTCGGGGCATCGACGGCCCTGATCTTGTGCTGGTACTGGGAGGCATAGTGTTCCTCACCATACTGGTAGGCTCGCCTGGCGACGTCCAGGTTGCTGCTCACAACCTTGTCGCCTTTTCTGGCAAAGTTCTCGCGGATGACGGTGTTCATGTACTCGAGATCGTAACCAGTGACCCCGGCCGCCACGCCGAGCGCCGCGGTGTTGCTCATCACTTTGGAGCCCAGCTCCTCGGCGATTTTGACCAACGGAGTGGGCATGGCGAGGACGCCCCTATCGCGCAAAGCGTCCACGTTGGCGGTGAGCCCCTCGTCGTAAATCACCCCTCCGCCCGGGACCACCGCAGGCACATACTCTTCGATGGCCTCCTGTGACAGGGCCATCAGCAAGTGGACCTCGTCGATGGGCGCATGGATTGGCTTTTCGCCGATACGAACCTGGTGAAAGTTGAGCCCTCCTCGCACCCGCGACATGTAATCTTGCTCGCCAAACAGGTGCAGGCCGCCGCGAGCCAGGGCGATGGTAAAGCCGGCCCCACTGGACTCCACGCCCTGGCCAGCCTCACCGGCGATGCGCAAGCTCATATCATTAACGGACATCAGGTCCTCCCTTCGGGTCGCAGGCCCTCGAAGCGAGGACCCACGACATGGATGATCGATACTGATACTGCATCGGTCATAGTTCCCTCCTCAATGAGTTACTAGTGAGTGGCGCAGGCAATGCACGGATCGAATGCCCGTACTACACGTCCTACAGCCCGTTCCAACTCCATATCTACACGATCAGGCTTGACATAGCGTTCCGCCGCGACCAACAGGGCCCGCTCGATGGCCATCACGTTGTGCACGGTGGGGATTATGAACTCGGCCTCGGCCACAAGGCCATCACGCACCAGGCAATGGTGCACCAGCGGACCACGCGGCGCTTCCACCAGACCATACCCTTCGCCATCACGAGGCTCATAGGGAACGGCCACCTCACCGCCATCCAAGGGCTCTCCTAGGAGCTCGATAGCCCTTTCCAGGGCATAGACCAGCTCGATTCCCCGAGCGATGTCGTAGAGAAGCAAGTCGTGGGCGGGTGAGCCAAAGGCGCTGCGAAAGCGAGTCAGGTATTCGTCCGCCAGAGGCGTGCCCATGCGACGCACCATATTCACCCGAGCCAAGCTGTTGGCCCGCATCACCTCACCGTCAAAGCTGGTCTTGTTAGCATAGCTATAGTGACTAGCTTGCCATTGTAGGTGGCTGTTCAACTCACGAGCGGGAAATGTGGCTCCCATCTGCCCGTCGGCGCACATGACCCGCAGAAGATCGCCATAGTAGTTGGGGCAGTCATCGCCGACGGCCGTAATATAGCAGGCCGGCGCATTATCTCCTCCCGTCCCCAAGCGATCCATCATCGCCACGGAAACCTGCCAATACAGGTCAAACAGCTCGGACGCGAGCGGAAGGGTGTCGATCAAAGCCTGGCGCAGCGCCTCGGCATCTTGCGGTAAGATGCCGCTGGTAACACCTCCTACGACGGCCTTGATTGGGTGGATGAACTGCCCGCCGGCCAGTGTGATGAGATCGGTCCCCATCCGACGGACACGCAGAGCACGCCGGGCAATCTCGCTATCTTGGCCGTCCGTGGGACTAGACCGCTCAGTCTGCTGGGGATCAGCCTCGAGCTGGAAGATGCTGCTCACCGACATGCGGTCGGGCATGGTAAAGATAAACAGGGATGTTGCCTGATTCTGGATCGTTTGGCCGAGCATGAGCAACTCGCGAATGGTGAGGGCCAGTGGAGGCGGTGTGACCTCGTAGATCTCCTCCAGCATCTTGACCGAGGCCAGATGGTGCGCCGTAGAACATACGCCGCAGATGCGTGGCGTGATAACGGGCAGCTTTTCGGCGGGCATGCCGTGCATGAAATAGTCAAAACCCCGCCGTTCCATCGCCTCGAAGCGCGCCGAGCGAACGCGGCCATCCTGGACCTCAACGACGACCCGAGCATGTCCCTCGATGCGGCTGAGCGGAAAGATCAGGGTAGCCATATTACAGGATCTTCTCCTTGGGCCTGGAGGGGCGTTCACGCCCCGCGTTCCCGTGCGCCGCATAGTCGGCGAACTGGAAGAGGAATAGCGCCAGATGGGGCGAGCGTAACGCTGTTGCAACCTCCTCAGGCGGGATATCCGTCATGGACTCGAAAACGCGCCGAATGCGCTCCATCCATTCGGCCCATCCTTTGTCGATAAAGGTGTCGGAAGGCCCCCTGCAGCCCACACAAGGAAACCCGGCTCGTGGGCAGGGGGCGCGACATCCGCCGCGGGTGGACGAACCGATGCATAAAAAGCCCTGGTTGATCAAGCAGATGTCGGGCAACACAGGGCCCGCCCGAGACCCAAATAGATGCTGCGGCCTTACATCCTTGAGCTTTTGCCGCTTGCACTCGTGGCAAACGATTTTGCTCGGCTGAAAGTCGGGTAAGGCCCCGAGAGCGGCCATGTATAGCTCTGATGTAGGGGGGCAACCGGGCAGATAACGAGTGACGGGCACGACCGCGTCAATGGGGTGGCAGCGGGGCAGCAACTGGGGGACATGGGGACGACCTGTGTCCGCGAGAAAGATGTGGCGCACATCGTCGCGGTCGCCGAGGCTGGCCACGCCTCCGGAGATAGCACACGTGCCGACGGCTACGAGCTCTTTGGTACGCTCGGCAGCGCGTCGAAGGCCAAAGAGATCCTCACTGGTGCGCACACCGCCGCTCACCAATATCAGGTCCACGGGAGGCACATCGTCTGCCGAGATCACCAGGGGCATGTAGACCAGCCTATACTGGTCCAGCCAGGCTTGTGAATTGAGCAGTGAAACCTCGCACCCTGCACAGCCCGAAAGCTGCAACACCGCAAAACTCTTCACATGGATGCCCCTTGTCTAGCAGATGTCCCCTATCCAGTGCCCACCAGGAGTAGACCCAGGAACATACTGGCCACACCGATCATTTTGCAGGGGTAAGAAGGCTCGCGCAGCCAGGTCACACCAATAATCGCTCCCAGCACGATGCTCGACTGTCGGAACGCCACCACATAACTGACATTGGTTACATAGGCCATGGCAATGAGCACGAGGGTGTAGGCAAAGTAGATCCCTACGCCCGTCAGAAAGGCTTGTCGCAGGTGCGAGCCGTTGATGGCGCGGATCTCCGCAGGGCCCTTGCTTGTGAGCAACACGAACAAGGCGAGCCACAGAGAAGAGATCAGTCCTTCGACAAGTGCATAGACGGCTGTCGATCCCGCGCTCGGGATGACCGACGGAACCGCATCGCGCACCAAGCGCAGAGCACGGTCGTCGATGATCGAGTAACCCGTGGTGCCCAGGGCAGCGACAAAGGCCCATAGCGACGAAGGGGAAGCATAGTCTTTGATGCTCCACGCCCTAAAACTCTGAACGGGAAGGATCAAACCCCCGGCCGCCACGAGGACCATGCCCAGCACAGCGCGCGGGCTCACCTGGTACGCCAGGCCCAAGGCCAGGCTGACCCCCGCGACCAACAACACAGGCAAGGAGCGCGCCAACGGATAGGCCACCGACATATCTCCCTGGCGATATGCCGCGGCCAGTGCAGCATAGTACGTGGCCTGGCACAAGCCTGTGGCAACGAGCAAACGCCACACCGAGCCAGAGAACGCAGGCAGCGCACCACGATAAACCAGTAGAGCTGGCAGCAGACACAAGCAACCCAAGGTGTTAGCTACCAGAAAGAATGCCGGCGCGGGATGCTGGCGCTTGCCCAGGAAATTCCAGCCCGCGTGCGACACCGCCGATGCAAGGAGTAGGATGATGGCGTGAAGGGTCACCGGGCTCTCACTAGGCCAAGGTGCATATCAGACACCGCCGTAAGCGGCAATGCCGCCATCCACAACCAGAGCCGTGCCATGCACAAATCGAGCCACGTCGGAGAGCATAAAGAGAGCGGGACCCACCAGATCCTCGGGTTGGCCCAGGCGCCCCATAGGCGTGTGGTCCATGATGCGTTTCCCTCTCTCGGTTAGAACGCCGCTCTGGGCATCATAGAGCAGGAAGCGGTTTTGCTCGGTGAGGAAAAAGCCAGGCACCAAGGCGTTGACGCGGATGGAGGTCGAGTATTCCTGCGAAATGTGCACGGCTAACCATTGAGTAAAGTTGACAACCGCGGCCTTGGCTGCAGAGTAGGCCACACTACGCGTGAGAGGGCGCAAAGCGCTCATAGACCCGATATTGAGTATACAGCCCTGCCCTTGCTCGGCCAAATAGCGCCCAAATACCTGGCAGGGAAAGAAGGTGCCCAGGAAGTTGAGGTCAAAGACCCAGCGCACTGCTTCGGGCGAGAGATCGAAGAAGGATAGGTCCGTGCTGGTGGTGGCGTCCTTTCTGGCGCCGCCCGCGCCATTGATGAGGATATCCACGCGGCCGAAGCGATCGACCACCTGCCGGGCCAGGCCGGCCAGCGAAGAGGGCTCCAGCACATCGGCCTGGGCGGCCATCGCCGTGCCCCCAGCGGACTTGATGCGCTGGGCGACGGCTTCCGCGCGCTCCAGGTGGCTATGTCCTACCACGACCACGGTGGCCCCCTGCCGTCCCAAAGCCTCGGCCAGCGCCGAGCAGAGCACTCCGCTGCCCCCTGTGATCACCGCCACTCGCCCCGCAAAGTCGAACGCGCGCCCCAGGTCCACCATCATTACCTCCTCAGTGCCCGCCTTGCAGCACCAGAATTCCAACAAGAGCTGGCTCTCGATACAGGATATAGGCTCCGATGCGGGCCACTCCCGAGATTCAGTATAGGACGCCGAACCCCGCTGTCAAGCCAACTACCATAGGCCGGGCAACAACGCTTTCCGCTCTGCGGGATAGTCGGGAAAGTGGGAGCGGTACCAGCGGTGGTGA
>CAYQDH010000204.1:0-9108 GCA_964416075.1 uncultured Anaerolineales bacterium
CCAGAGCGGTGAAGAGGTCCTCTGTGAGCTGCATCACATCCTCGCGATCCACGAAAGACATCTCCACATCCAGTTGTGTAAACTCGGGCTGTCGATCTGCTCGTTGATCCTCATCGCGGAAGCAGCGCGCGATCTGGAAATAGCGCTCAAAGCCGGAAACCATTAAAAGCTGTTTAAGCTGTTGTGGGGATTGTGGAAGGGCATAGAACTTGCCCGCATGTATTCTGCTGGGCACCACGTAATCGCGTGCTCCTTCGGGAGTGCTTTTGATCAGAATGGGGGTCTCAATCTCCAAGAAGTCACGCTCGTACAAGAACTCGCGGATGAAACGCACTACTTCGTGGCGAAGGATCATATTTCGCTGCATTCGCTCGCGCCGGAGATCAAGGTAGCGGTAGCGCAGTCGCAGTGATTCTTCTATCTCCGAGTCCTCGTTGATATAGAAGACTGGCGTTTTGGCCTCGCTAAGGATCTCCATCTGGTCGGCGATGACCTCGATTTCCCCCGTCGGCATGTTGGGGTTGCTCAAGCCGTCGGGCCTTGGACGGACCTGGCCGCGTACAAGGATCACGTACTCGTTACGAATCCGGGCGGCGATATCATGCGCCGCAGACGAGATCTCTGGGTTAAAGACCACCTGCGTTATACCCCATCGGTCACGCAGATCGATAAAGATGAGGTTGCCATGGTCACGCCTACGGTGTACCCATCCTGCCAGGGCGACCTGGCTCCCCCCGTCTGTGGCTCGCAATTGCCCACAAGTATGCGATTTGAGCATCGACAGAACCTCCATTCTTGCAGGCTCAATTTGTTGCATTATAGGCGCTGCTCTAGGGGCGACAAATCAGCGGTCCTTTTTCGTGGTGTGTGGGCGCGGTAAGCCAGGGCATATACCGATAGATACCTGCCCGAGGAATGGAGGGTCAGCGTATTGCTTTTGGAGGCGATTCACATACAATTATAGGTGTAGAGCATACTGACAAAGGAGTTGATCGATGCAGATCAAAGCCAGGTCCTCCGGCGAAGCCGACCTGAAAGCCTATTTGGAATCCGAGAAGGCTCGCCTGGAGAGGGAAATAGCCAATCAAGACCTGACCATCGGCGAGGAACGAGCCGGATACAGCAACCACATGGCCGACGATGCCACATTGGTATTCGAGCAGGACCGCAATGCGGGCATGAAACGCGCCGAGGAACGCCTGTTGGCCGAGGTACAGGACGCCCTCAAGCGCATGCGTGAGGGGACCTATGGAACTTGCCTTCACTGCGGTGCAGAGATCGATTCGGCGCGCTTGCGCGCCATGCCTATGGCCTCTCTCTGCCTTTCCTGCCAGGAACGCGCCGAGTCCGCAGGAGCTTGACCTTGTCGTGTGGATCGTTCTGGTCGCACTCTGCGCTTGGCGCCAGTGGGCTTGTCGTGCTTGATCTGGATCAATGGACCAGGGCACGGGTCCGGAATCACCTTCCCCTAAACACATCTTCAAATCCGGTGTCGTGGCTGAATCCCCTCGTTACATTCATGCACGTCCAGAGCACGTTGTAGAGGCGAAATGGGTTGTCTCGTATTGACTGTGGATCAAGCGCCGGTTCGTCTGGATCGGTATGTCGCAGAGCGCCATGCAGGTCTGTCTCGCTCAACGGTACAGCGCCTGATCAAAGAGCACCGGGTTTTGATCAACGGCCAGCCCGCCAGGGCCAGCGATCTTCCCTCGCCGGGAGACATCATCACCATTGATCTCGAGTACTCCTCCCCCGAGGTGCACTCCGTTGTGAGCAAGGTCATCACCCCCCTCTGCGTCGTCTATGAGGACGACCACCTTCTCGTCATTGACAAGCCTGCGGGAGTGGTGGTCCATCCTGGCGCTGGCCATCAGGACGACACGTTGGTCGACGCTTTGCTGACCTATCGGCCCGATCTGGTTCGGGCGGACCTGGATCCTCTGCGCCCGGGCATCGTCCACAGGCTGGACAAAGACACCTCGGGCCTGATGCTGGTCGCTGCCCACAGGGAGGCCCAGCTCGCCCTGCAAGCCATGTTCAAAGCGCGTCGCGTGCACAAGGTCTACTTGGCTCTGCTCCAGGGGCGCCTTATGCCGGAACGTGGTGCCATCGAAGCCCCCCTTGGTCGGAGCCTCAAGGACCGAAAGAAGCTCGCCATCAGGCGGGCGGGCGGGCGCTTTGCTCGGACCGAATACGTCGTGCGAGAGTTCCTCCCGGCTAGTACCCTCGTCGAAGCCGTGCCCATCACGGGGCGCACCCACCAATTACGCGTCCATTTTGCCTCCATCGGTCACGCCGTGATAGGAGACCGCACTTATGGCCCGGGCACGCACAAACTGGCCCAGAACCTCATCGTTCCTCGCCAATTTCTGCACGCCTGGAGCCTCACCCTCGCCCATCCCGTCACGGGCGCAGATCTCTCCTTTACCTCTCAGTTGCCCCGCGATCTGGCCGACATACTAGAAGCCCTGCGGGCTCTGGCGCAGCCCTAGTCACATCCGGCAAAACCGAACTTGACACGAAAATCCATTGATGATATGCTGAAAAGTACTAGAACCTTTGTTCTATCCGCTAATCTTACGTAGATGAGGAGCCACACAGATGCGTGAGGTAACCATTGCCTTGGCCCAGATGAGTCCCCTACTGAACCAGGTCGAGCAGAACCTGACCGCTATGTCCAAGTTCGTCGAAGACATCTGCCTCCAGCAAAAGGTGGACCTCATCATCTTTCCCGAGTTGTGCACCACAGGTTACGAATGCGGCGTCAAGTTCGCTAACTTGGCCGAACGCGTGGATGAGCACACGGTCAACACGCTATCCAAGCAGGCTGCAGAGTATGGGACCCACATCCTCTTCGGCCTGGCCGAAAAGCAAAAGGTGGAGAGCGTTGTCTACAGCGCGGCCGTGCTCATCGACCCAGAAGGCGAGGTGTTGGCCGATTACCAAAAGGTTCATCTCAAAGGAGAGCAGAGGCTCACTTTCCGGCCCGGCTTTCGCACCGTGACGGTGGAGACTAGCTTCGGAGTCGTCGGCCTTCTGGTGGGCTGGGACCTTGCTTTTCCAGAGGCCGCGCGCTGCGCGGCCCTAGCCGGCGCGGAACTCATCTGTGTCTGTGGGAGCTGGGAAAAGCCCCATGCCCATGAGTGGCGCAGCTATTGCTTTGCCCGCGCTTACGAGAACGCCGCTTTTGTTGCTGCCTGCAATCGCGTCGGTGATGAGCCAACCTATTCCTTCTTTGGCGACAGCCTGGTGGTGGGACCCCGAGGTGTGGTGCATACCAGGCTCGAGGGAGAGGATCCCCGTGTGGCGATTGCCACTGTCGACCTGGACGAAGCGCGACGCTATCAAGAAGAGACTCAGTTGCTCCAGGCGCGCCAGCCACGCAGCTATCGCGAAGTAGTCAAGATGTACTGATCCACGTAGGTCGCTCGACTCTGCGATCTGCGGACTCGTTGTTTGACCCCTGAAACACTGTGCTGTACAGTAGTGCGATATTCTGTTCAGGAGGCATGCAGTGTCTGTGATCGATCTGCGCAGTGATACCGTGACTCTGCCCACACCGGCCATGCGCGAGGCGATGTATCGCGCCGAGGTGGGCGATGATGTCTATGGCGAAGATCCGACCGTCAACCGCCTCGAAGAAATGGCTGCCGAGCGGCTGGGCAAAGAAGCGGCGCTCTTTGTGGTGAGCGGGACCATGGGTAACCTGGTCTCTCTGCTGACTCACTGTGGCCGTGGCGAAGAGGTTATCATGGGGGATAGAGCGCACACCTTTATCTATGAGGCCGGAGGTGTATCCACGCTAGGTGGTGTGCCCGTGCGCACCGTGCCCAACCTCCCAGATGGCATGTTGGATCCGGATGCGGTGGAAGCCGCAATCCGTGGCCCCAACATCCATATGCCGCGTTCTCGTGCTATTGCCCTGGAGAATACCCACAATATCTGCGGCGGGACGGTGCTTACCGTGGCGCAGATGGCTTCCATCCGCGATTTAGCCTGCCGCTATGGCTTGGCGGTGCATTTGGATGGCGCTCGCATCTTTAACGCCGCTACGGCCTTGGGCATCCCGGCGAGCCAGATCGCCGCGCAGGCGGATTCGGTGCAGTTCTGCTTCTCCAAGGGTCTCTCCGCCCCCGTTGGCTCAGCCATTTGCGGCTCGAAGGCCTTTGTTCAGGAGGCGCGCCGCACGCGCAAGATCGTGGGGGGAGGCATGCGCCAGGCTGGCATATTGGCGGCCGCAGCCATCGTGGCTCTGGAGCAAATGGTTGATCGCCTGGCCGATGATCATCGCAACGCGCGCACCTTGGCCGAAGGGCTGGCAGAGATCGACGGCCTGCGGGTAGACCTGCGATACGTCCAGACCAATCTCGTGATGTTCAACTTGGTCCGCGCTGGCATTGCGCCCGAGCAATTGGCCCTGGCATGGGCGCGAGAGGGCGTTAAGGTAGGAGTCAATGGGCCTATGCGCTTCCGTGCGGTAACTCACTATGGCGTCACCGCTGAGGACATCCAGGTCGCGTTAGCCACAATGAGCAAGGTGATGAAAGAGGTCTCGTGAGCACCAGCGCCTCCCGCAAGACCGAACTGGTTCGCCCCACCTATCTCTTCCTGGTCTTTGTTGCGGTGGGCCTGGGAACTGTGCTGCTGAGGCAACCTGTTCGCCTGGCCATCTTGTGGAGCACCCTTGTCTTGCTCGGTGGCATCTATCGTAGCTACTTTGATGTGCCCGTCGAATTCTCGCCTGCCAACATCGGACGTGGCGCTGTGTTTGGGGCCGTGATTGCCGTCCCGGTGCTGGTCTTCTTTGCGGGGCCACTCAGGGCTTTCAACGAGCGCCTATACGCCACGTCGGATACGGTCATGCTCTTCTACCAAGTCTGCTTCGTGGCTGCACCGGTTGAGGAGTACTTTTTCCGAGGCATCCTTCAGCCAAGGCTGAGTTCGTCACTCAGCCTTGGCCTTTACGTGGTTGCGATGTTGATCTACTTTGTGCCACACATACCGTTTCTGGCGACCGTGATCGCGGTGGTGTCTCTGGGTATCCTGGGCATCGTCTGTTCAGGGATCAGTCAGCAATATGGATTGGCGGCCGCCATCGCCTGCCATGCGGTGGTTGCCTTTGCGCTTCAGGTCGTGCCCTCGCTCGTCGCGCCCCTGGGTACTATGCCCTTTTGAGTCACGGCCAGACACTATCCCTGGGCCACCAGTTCGGCAAACCGCTTGCCGAATTCCCCACCCTTTGCCAGGGCCTCTCGGGTAACCCCTCCCTGGAACTCGTAGGTGTCCGTCAATTGCCATTTGAGTTTTTCCACGTACTGCTCGAACTCGCGCTGGGCACCGCCGGACCATCCATAGCTGCCAAAGCGAGCCACTTTCTTGTGGCCGATGCGCTTGGCGTCTGCCATCATCAACAGTTGCGATACGGGCGGGAATAGCCCCGTCTCATAGGTTGGCGCACCCACCATCACTCCTGCTTGTGTCCATAGCGAGGGCAAGATATAGCTACTGTGGGTGCGGGCCGCATCATAGATGTCGAGGTCCATACCCGTCCCCGAGATTCCCGTGGCTACCGCATTCATCATGGCTTCGGTGTTACCATACATCGAGCCATAGATCAGGGTCACGCCCTTTTCGCCACCACTGGTGGCATAGGTAGCCCACTTTTTGTACAACTCGACGATCTTTGATGGGTCCTTACGCCATATCAGGCCGTGCGATGGGGCTACCACGTCGATTGGTGTATCGCCGATCTTGGCGATGGCCTTGAGCACGGGACCGCTGAAGCTAGCCACGATATTGGCATAGTAGCGCAGCGATTCGCGCAGGTAAAAGTCCATGTTCACGCACTGATCGTCAAAAATGGCGCCTCTCAAGGCTCCATAGCCACCGAACGCGTCGCACGAAAACAAGACTCGCTCCGTAGATTCGTAGGTAGCCATCGTCTCAGGCCAATGCACAAACGGAATGGACACGAACTTGAGTGTTTTTTCGCCCAGTGATAGTGTCTCGCCGTCGGCCACAGCCTTGACGCCCTCTGTGATGCCGTAGAACGATGAGAGCATGTTTACGCATTTGGCTGTGCCCAGGATGGTGGCCTGAGGCGCCAGTTCGCGCAGGATTCTGATCGCTCCCGTGTGGTCTGGTTCCATGTGGTTGACGACGATGTAATCTAGCTCGCTAGGGTCGATGAGCTCATGCAACTGAGATAGAAAGGCGACCTCCTGTGTTACCTTGGTCAGGTCGACGAGCACTTTTTTCTGATCCACGATCAGGTAGCTGTTGTACGATACTCCCTCTTGCGTGATGGGCCATACGCCCTCGAACAGGTCCGTGGTTCGATCGTTAACGCCGATCCAGTAAATCCCCGGTTTGATCCGGATAGCAGGCATCTCACACCTCCCCCGAGCTAGCTTATATTCTTGACAGTTTGACAAAACAATCTTACTATAGATACCATAAAATCGTTGCGCTGGCAAGTTCAGGATGAGGAGATACGGCATGACCGAGCCAGTTTACCTGGACTATAACGCTACCACCCCTTTGGCTCCCGAAGTGGCGGTGGCTTTGCTTCCTTGTCTGGGACCGCTCTTCGGCAATCCCTCTAGCCCACACATCTATGGCATCGAGGCCAAGCGTGCCGTGGAGGATGCCCGCGCCCGGGTGGCGGTCCTGCTCGGGTGCATGCCTGCTGAGGTGGTGTTTACCAGTGGCGGTACCGAGGCCAACAACATGGCTCTCAAGGGCGTGGCAGAGGCCCGTGACCGGGGCCTGGCCTACCAGGGTAGGGGGCGCCACATCATCACTACCGCGGTGGAGCATCCGGCCATCCTGGAGCCCTGCGAGCACCTCGCCTCAGGAGGCTATGAGGTCACGGTCCTTCCCGTGGATGGATATGGCATGGTGGATCCCACCGAGGTGGCCCGCGCCGTCCGCCACGATACTCTTCTGGTGAGCGTGATGCATGCCAACAATGAGGTGGGCACTATCCAGCCCATCGCCGAGATCGCGGCCATCGCCCATGCCCACGGCGCGCTCATGCACACCGACGCGGCGCAGACACCCGGTAAGATCCCCGTCCAGGTGAGCGAATTGGGTGTTGATTTAGTCAGTGTGGCGGGGCACAAGCTCTATGCGCCCAAGGGCGTGGGCGCGCTCTATGTGAAGCGGGGAGTACGCCTGGCCAAGTTCATGCACGGTGCCGGCCATGAGAGCAATCGCCGCGCCAGCACCGAAAACCTCATGGGCATCGTGGGTTTGGGCGCCGCTTGCGCCCTGATCACACAGCACCTGCCCGCCTACGCCGCCCATATGTCCGCCATGCGCGATCGCCTTGAACGTGGCCTGCAGCGCGTGGGCGGCGATACGAGGATCAACGGTCATCCTCAACTGCGCTTGCCCAACACCCTGAGCATCGGCTTCGGCGACCTGGATGCCACTGACCTCCTCGTCGAGTTGGCCGACGATGTGGCTGCCTCCGCCGGCGCGGCCTGTCATTCTAACGTGGTCAGCGTTTCCGCCGTGCTGCAAGCCATGCGCGTTCCGCTATCCTATGCCCGCGGTACCTTGCGCTTTTCAGTGGGCCGCAACACCACGGCAGACGATATCGATCGCGCCATCGAGGCGGTTAGTCGCGTCGTGACAACTCTCCGCGGCTAAGCGTTGCCAGGGTCAGCGGTACGCTTGCGGCACGTAGCCTGGCAGCACCTGCTTCGCGAATATAGGCTTGAGCCTGGCAAAGCGCTGTCGCCCGTCGATCAACGGCACGCTCACCCAATCCTCGCCGATCAGCGGCCGCGCGTAGGCCACGAAATCGTCCGTCACATCCGTGCGGTCTGCTGTGATCCATGCCTGCGGAAAGGCGCGCTCCGAGTTGGCCACCACGTCTAGCGGAACCTTGTCGTACCGCACGGCATAGAGGGGCCCAGGCTCGCGCAGGATCGTGGCCATGTAGCCCGACTCTCCCTGGGCCGCCAGCAGCGCCGCCTTTTGCCCCACGGCGTACGCTTCGGCAATATCCACCGTGGAGGCCGAGGCCATGTCGTGGCGCTGGTGTGTGCCGGGCATCTGTCCTCGCGCTGCGCCCTGCACCGGCAACCCACGCTCGTTGAGTGCGTTCACCAGTTGCTGCGCAACCGTGACCTGGCTGGCAGCGAACATCGTATGCCCGAAGGCATCCTTGCGTTCCCCGATGTCCGCCAGCTTGAGCCCCTCGCTGGCCACCACCAGGGCCCTCTTGTGCGCTCTGAGCAGGTCGTTCACCTGGTCCGCCACCTGTTCCATCGTGGGGTTCGCCTCGGCCAGCAGGATGAGCAGGGGCATTTCGCGCCCCGGGTCGCCCAGGCGCGCCGCGGCGGGGATATAGCCGATGCGCCGGCCCATGGCCTGCATCACCAGCACCGGGTCCGAGGGGTAGGCGCCGCGGTTCTCCTCGTCCGCCCCCTGCACCATATAGGCCCAGTAGCGCGCCACGCTCCCATATCCCGGAGTATGGTCGATCAGCTTGAACTCGGAATCTCCCACGTCGTTGTCGATCGTCTTGGGGATACCCACCGCCACCAGATCCAGCCCGCGTTGCGCGGCCAGCGTGGCGATCTTGGACGCCGTGTCCATCGAGTCGTTGCCGCCGTTGTACAGGAAATAGCCCACCTGGTGCGCCGCCAGCACCTGGATGACGCGCTCGAAATCCTCCGCGCTCTTGGGCTGGAGCTTGTATCGGCACGTGCCGATGGCTCCCGCAGCAGGGGTGGTACTCAACAGGGCCACCTCCTGCGCGTCTTGCACCGTCAAGTCTAGCAGTTCCTCCATGAGCACGCCCTCGATGCCGTGGTTAGCGGCATAGAGCGTGCCGAACACCTCGGGCATCGCCTTGACCGTGTCGATCACACCCCGCAACGAGCTGTTGATCACCGGCGACGGCCCGCCCGACTGCGCCACCACCACATTTCTATTCCTCATACGCACCCCCAGACATAGGGACTACCGCCAAGTCGCCAAGAGCGCAAAGGTGTTTCAAATGTCTCTCTCGCTCCCGAATGCTAGAGCTTGTTCGCCAGTCGCTTGATTCCCTGCTTCATCAGCGGGACGCTCCAATTGAGTAGAAAACCCAAG
>CAYQDH010000205.1:0-9105 GCA_964416075.1 uncultured Anaerolineales bacterium
CCATGTAACCAAGCGGTTCGGCGACGTCATCGCCGTGAACGACCTGTCCATCGAAGTGGCGGACAAGGAGTTCTTGGTCTTTGTAGGCCCCTCGGGCTGCGGCAAGACCACCTCGCTGCGCCTGCTGGCCGGCCTGGAAGAGATCACCGAGGGCAACATCTACATCGGCGACCGCCTGGTGAACGACGTGGCCCCCAAGGACCGCAACATCGCCATGGTGTTCCAGTCCTACGCCCTGTACCCGCACATGAGCGTGTACGACAACATGGCCTTTGGCCTGAAGCTGCGCAAGACGCCCAAGGCCGAGATTGACCGCCGCGTGAAAGAGGCGGCTGGCATCCTGGGCATCGGCGAGCTGCTCGACCGCAAGCCCAAGGCGCTCTCTGGCGGCCAGCGCCAGCGCGTGGCCCTGGGCCGCGCCATCGTGCGCGAGCCGTCCGTGTTCCTCATGGACGAGCCGCTGTCGAACCTGGACGCCAAGCTGCGCGTGGCCACCCGCGCCGAGCTGTCCAAGCTGCATCAGCGCCTGGAGACCACCTTCATCTATGTGACCCACGACCAGATGGAAGCCATGACCATGGGCACTCGTATCGCTGTGATGCGTGATGGCATCTTGCAGCAGGTCGATACGCCGCAGTCGCTGTACAACGCCCCGGGCAACATCTTTGTGGCCGGTTTCATCGGCAGCCCTGCCATGAACTTCTTCGATGTGACCATCACGGGCACCAAGGATGAGCAGTACATCGATGGCGGAACGTTCAAGCTGCCCATCACCGCAGCCAAGGGTGCGGGATATGGTGATTACCTGGGCAAGCAGGTCGTGCTCGGCATTCGCCCTGAGGATATTCACGACCCCGAGTACGCGCCTCCGGGCATCACGGGTGCTCCCGTCAAGACCCGCGTCGATGTGACCGAGTTGATGGGCAACGAAATCTTCCTGTACCTGTTGAGCGGGACCAAGAGCTTTATCGCTCGCGTTGACCCGCGCACGGCAGCTCGTGTTGGCCAGGAAGTCGAAGTGCTCGTCAACATGGATAATATCCACATCTTTGACCGCGACACAGAGATCGCAGTACGCTAACGCGACCGCTCATGCGGTTGCATGATCGAACCCCAAAGGCGGGCGCGGCAACCATGCCGCGCTCGCCTTTTCGTGTGTCAGATACGGCCAGCACCAGGAAACCACGTCCGCGCACAGAACCTTAGCGGCGACGGACGTTGGCGAGCACTTCGACCAGGACCGTCACCAAGATTAGCGGGATCGCTGTCACGGGGGTGAGCATACGCAGAAAGCGCAGGGCCATCAGCACAGTGGCCAAGAGCCCTGTGAGCAGCCCCTGTCTGAGGGCTCGGTCACGAAGCATGCGCGGCCTGCTACGCAGGCCCCACGCACGAGCGTTGACCAGGTAGGCGATCGGAGCCACGGTACATGAGACTGCCGCCAACCAGATGGCTAGGAAGATGATCTGGTTGAGCGAATCGGGGTACTTGTCATTCATGAATGCGAACAAGCCGAGCCAAAGAAGTAGGGCGAGACCACCCAGACCGATCAAAAGTGTATGATGGCGCATGCCACGGCCCTCGTCGGCAAAGATGGAACCATTATACAATGCCTGGCCCTCACCGCTCAAATGGTTTCTCGAGCATTCCCTCCTATGGTATAATCGTGCCATGCGGCAATCCGAGTGTAAACTAACATGTCTATCCTGAGTGCTGAACAACTGGGCAAGTACTTTGGAGCTCAGGACGTCTTCAGCGATCTGGAGTTCAGCGTCGCACGGGGCGACAAGATCGGGTTGGTGGGTCCCAATGGCGTGGGCAAGACGACGCTGTTGCGCATCATCCTGGGGCTAGAGGAGCCTTCCAAAGGGAATGTCCAACGGGCCCGAGGCGTGCGCATGGGTTACCTGCCCCAGAAATCCCTTTTCCCCAGTGACCAGACGCTCTACGCCGAGATGCTGAGCGTCTTTGCAGAGCTGGGTCAGCAGCACCAAGCCCTGTTAAGTCTGGCCGATGAAATGGCTGCGGCGTCCGATCCCGCCGAGCTGATGGAGCGATATGCGGTGTTGGAGCACCGTTTCGAGCTCGCCGGCGGGTACGAGTACGAGAATCGCATCCGGCGCGTGCTAGCCGGGCTTGGCTTTGGTGCGGATATGGACGACTGGCCCATCGCCATGCTCAGCGGCGGCCAGGTGACCCGGGCGCTGCTGGCCAAGCTGCTGTTGCAGGACCCCGAGTTGTTGATCCTGGATGAGCCCACGAACTACCTGGACCTGCAGGCGCTAGGGTGGTTTGAGGCCTACCTGCAAGAGTGGTCTGGCAGCGTCTTGGTCGTTTCGCACGACCGCTATTTCCTCGATCATGTCGTCTCGCGCATCTGGGATCTGAACCACGGCAGGTTGGAGCTTTATAGGGGCAACTACAGTAGCTATGTCGTGCAGCGCCAGGCGCGTCGCGAGCGACAATGGCTCGACTATGAAGAACAGCAAGCCCAGATCGCCAAGACCGAGGATTTCATCCGGCGTTACAAGGCGGGGCAGCGCAGCAAACAGGCCAGAGGGCGCGAGACACGGCTGGAGCGGCTGGAGCGAGTAGGGCCTCCGCCCACCGAGCAAAAGATCCACCTCCGCATTAGCACCTCGCTGCGTTCTGGCGACAATGTGCTGATGAGCGACGGTGCGCTGATCGGCTATCCGGGCAAGCCGGATGTTTCGCCGGTCATCGACAGCGACGAGGAAAATCCCTTTAACCTCTTTTACACAGGCGCGTTCCTCGTGCAGCGAGGACAGCGCGTGGCTTTGCTGGGGCCCAACGGCTCGGGCAAGACGAGTTTCCTGCGCACTGTGTTGGGGCAGATCGAGCCCCTCTCTGGACATATAGGCTTGGGGGCCAGCCTGCGCGTCGGCTACTTGCCGCAGAAACAGGACTGGTTGGATCCCGAAAAGACGATCCTGGAACAGGTGCTGGATATGACCGACCTGGATATCCCTGCGGCACGGCACCTGTTGGCGCGCTTTCTTTTTACCGGCGACGACATCTACAAGTCCATTGGTGCGCTTTCGGGCGGCGAATTGTCGCGCGTGGCGCTGGCCATCCTGACCATTCGAGGGGCCAATTTCCTGCTGCTCGATGAGCCTACCACACACCTGGATGTCGACTCGCAAGAGATCTTGCAGGACGTTTTGCATCACTTTAACGGTACGATCATCCTCGTATCGCACGATCGTTACCTTGTCGATGCCCTGGCCACACACGTGTGGGTCATCGATCAGCATCGCATGAGGCAATTCGAGGGCAACTATTCCGCTTATATCGCGCAATTGGAGCGAGAACGGCTGGAGCGCGTCGAGGAGGCTCGCGGAGGGTCGGTGAGCGAATCGGAGGTTCGCCGACGACAGGACCGTGAGCGACAACGGATGGAACGCAAGCGGGCCAGTGAGGTGGAGAGCCTGGAGGCCCAGATTGCCGAGTTGGAAAAGCAGATCAAGTCGGTGACCCATTTGCTCGAGTTGGCCAGTGTGCGACAGGATGTGGGACGAGTGCAGGCCCTGGGCGAGGAATACCAACGCCTGGAGGCGCGCCTGGCCCTGCGGCTGGCCGAGTGGGAAGAGAGGGTGAGTGTCGACGATCCGGAATCGGACTGAGCAGGGCCGCGCCTATGTGATTGGCCTTACCGGCAACATCGCCACGGGCAAGAGCACCGTGGCCGCCATGTTGCGTTCCCTGGGGGCAGACGTGCTGGATGCAGACAAGCTGGGCCATTGGGTCATGCGCCCAGGTACCGAGGTATATCAGCACCTCGTGAAGTGCTTTGGCTGCCAGATACTGGCTCCCGGCGGAGAGATCGATCGCGCTCGCCTGGGCTCGATCGTCTTTGCCGATCCCAAGGCCTTGGCAGACCTGGAATCCTTCGTGCATCCGCCTGTGGTGCAAGAGACGTTGCGCTGGATTGCCGCGTCGCAGAGCACGGTGCTGGTCGTCGAGGCGGTCAAGCTGCTGGAAGCCAAGATGGATCGCTATTGCCAGGCTATATGGGTGGTGACGGCCCCGCGCTGGCAACAAGCGGAGCGGCTGATGACCACACGCCACATGGATCGGCAGGCGGCGGAGCTGCGCATCGCGGCCCAACCCGCGAGCGAGGAGAGGGTCGCGCGAGCCGATGTGGTCATCGATAACAGCGGCGCCCTGTCCCAGACATGGCGCCAAGTGCTAGGGGCGTGGAACGAGATCCCTGGTGTGTCTCCCGTATCCCATGATACGCCGTGGCTTCAAGCGCGGCCAAAGGACTAGTATGCGCACCCTGACTACGTTTTTCACTGAGCACCCTCGCCTGGCCAGTTGGATCGTTCTCTCCATCGGTATGGTAGTGATTCTGGTCTTGGCCGCGAGAGGCAAAGGGCTCATGGCTGGCCAGTTGGCCGGACTGGCCGGAGCATGCGTGATCTTTGCCGGAATCTGCGCCTGGATCATCGGCTGGGAATAGGATCTGTTGATCCACCCCCTCGTTCTCTAAATCTCGACTAGAAGGGTTACGACTTTGACCAACGTTCAGCAGGACCGCCCACTACGCATTCTCATAATGGCTGCCGAGGCTGTACCCCTGGCCAAGACTGGGGAGGTGGCGGATGTCATCAGCGGCCTGGCTAAAGCACTTGGTCGCATGGGCCACGATGTGCGTGTAGCGATGCCCCTCTACTGCCACATCGATATCCAACGCTTTGGTTTGCAGCCGCTGGTATCCTCCTTCTCCGTACCGATGGATAGCCACCTGGAGCCGGCTGCGGCCCGCCAGGGCATGCTTGGCGACTCGGTACCCATCTACCTGATCGAGAGCCAGCGCTACTTTGGGGCAGACACCATCTCGCTCTACGCCGAAAATGGGGAGCAGTTTATCTACTTCGGTCGCGCCGTGTTAGAGCTGCTCAAGCAACCGGAGGTCAGCTGGTGCCCTGACGTGATCCATTGCCACGACTGGCAGACTGCTATCGTGCCCAACTGGCTGCGCACGATCTACCTCCAGGATCCCTGTTATGCTCGCACAGCCACCGTGTTCACCATCCACCGCCTGTCACACCAGGGTGTCTTTGGCTACCGGGTTCTGGAGGTGGCAGGACTGGATGCCTATGGTTTCCTGTATCATGCGGAGATCAACGATCTCTCCGAGTTGGTCGATTTCTTGGCGCGAGGGATCTACTATGCCGATGCGATGACTACAGTAAGCCCTCACTATGCGGAACAGATCCAGACCCCCGAGTTTGGTGAGAACCTGAATCCGTTGCTGCGGGATTTCAGCGATCACCTCTTCGGTATCACGAACGGCATCGATGCCGAGTTATTCGATCCCCAGACTGATAGTCAGATCGCCTCACGCTATGGCCTGGCTACCTTGGAAGAGCGTACCCCGAACAAGGCGGCCTTGCAGAAGGCGGTGGGTCTGCAAGAGTCCCCCACCGCAGCGTTGATCGGCATGACCTCACGCCTGGCCGATGACAAGGGGTTCGATCTGCTGGCAAAAATGCTGGAGCCTATGTTGAGCAACCTGGACGTACAGCTTATGGTGCTCGGTGTGGGTGACAGCAAGTACCATCAACTGCTCACGACCTACGCGGAGCGTTTTCCGGGGCGCCTCAGCGTCCGTTTCACCTATAACGATACGTTGAATCGGCAGATCTATGCTGGCAGCGACATGTTTCTGATGCCTTCCTACGTGGAGCCCTGCGGGCTGGGGCAGATGATCGCCATGCGCTATGGCGCTGTGCCCATCGTGCGCGCAACAGGCGGCCTGGCGGATACCGTGCAGGACTATGATCCGGCGACACAATCGGGCACAGGATTTGTGTTTGGGCCGTATGATGCTTTGGCGATGTATACCGCTGTGGTCCGCGCCGTCGAGGTCTATCGCCACCCCCAACTATGGCGTGCCCTACAGCAGCGCGGTATGCGCGTTGATTCCTCGTGGACACCCTCTGCGGGTCGCTATGTGGAGATCTATCGTTGGGCTATGGAGCAGGTTGCACAGGGGCGTCGCGACATACCCACGCATCCCGACTGGGTGTGGTTCGGCCGCTGAGAGCATGAGAACCTTTACAGCCATCGTGGAGGCCAATGTCGAGCCCGTGCCGGGGATGCACCTGATCTTTCTCCATTGCGCGCCCTTGGGCGCGATGGCATCCCCCGGCCAATTCGTGATGGTGCATGGAGGGCTGGGGTACGATCCCTATCTGCGCCAGCCGCTCGCCATCCACCGCTTGACCGAACAGGGCGTGGGTCTTTGCCTTCGTTCCTCGAACAAGCCTCTCGCTTGGCTCGCCGCACGGCGGGTGGGCGACACGGTGGATTTGTTGGGTCCCTGCGGCCGAGGGTTCACCCTACCTGCCAGCCACTCCACAGTGAGTCTGGTGGCGCGGGGCATGGGGATCGCGCCCCTGTTGCCCATCCTGGACCGCACCACGTGTGCGGTCCAGCTGATCGCCAGTGTGCCCACCGCAGCGAGCGTCTATCCGCGCGAGCTCTTACCTCGTCATGTCGAGTATTTGCCGTTTGTAGGCCAGGAACAGGCCCCAGAGCTGACTCGGGCCATCATCGATGCCTGTCGCTGGGGTCAGCGGATCTACGCTTGTGGCCCCGCACCCTTCTATAGGTCTCTGGGTCAGGCTGTGGAAGAAGCACGCATGGGGTTGCGGGAAGGTGTGGCTGAGGTGTGGGTCGAGGGTGAGATGGGCTGCGGGATGGGCGCTTGCCGCGGTTGCCTGATCGAGACCCGCCAGGGCTACCGCCGGGTCTGCACCGACGGCCCCGTCTTTGACCTGGCCCACCTTCTCCTGTAGCGCAATTTTCCAAATTGCGGACCCTGCTGTAGCGCGATTTGCCAAATTGCGGAGCTGGCTGTAGCGCAATTTTCCAAATTGCGGAGCCGGCTATGGAACGCGACGGACTGCCAAGTCAATCTCCTAGTCGAGCAAACCGTCAATTTAGGCAAATCACCGTACAAGAGTCTCTGTGCCGCGACAAGGCTAGGAGTCGTCCGTGATCGACTGTAACCTGATCTTGGGCCGGGACCGCAAGCGGGAGCTTGTATTGCACAGCCCGCTGCTTCCGGCCGCCGGCGCGCTAGGACATGCTCCGCTGGAGGGTGCCCTCTGGCGCCGCGACCTCCTGGGCGCGTTCATCACGCCCGCCCTGCTCGGCGAGCGCGATGCCTCTACCGATCCCCCCCGCATAGTCCGCACCGTCGCCGGCGCCCTGATCTCCCCTGCGCCCGGCCCGCCCCTGCGCGCCGCCCTCCGCCGCCACAGCCACGACTGGCGCCGCTGGGGCCTGCCCGTCATCGTCGCCCTCTCCCCCGCCACCGCCGGCGAGGCCGCGCGCATGGCCGAGATTCTTACAGGGTACGATTGGGTGCAGGGGATCGAGCTAGACTCGCCCGGGGAAATGGATGCGCGAGAATGGAGGGATTGTGTCTACGCCGTCCGCGAAGTTGCCGCCGTCCCCTGCCTGGCCCGCATCCCCTTCGAGGGCCATCTGCAAGCGGCCGCCGCCGCGCAAGACGCGGGCGCCGACGCCATCGTGGTCGCCGCTCCGCCTGTGGGCCGCGTGCGCGATACGTCAGGGCGCTGGGTCGCGGGCGAGTTGCACAGCCCCGCCCTGTTTTCTCTGTATGCCGAGCGTGTGCGCGAGGTCGCCGCGGCCGTAACCGTGCCTCTCATCGCCCGCGCCGATATCGGCAACTCCCAGGATGCTCTGGCTCTCCTCGCGGCGGGGGCCTGCGCGCTCCAACTGGCCAGCATCCTGTGGGTGCGCCCGGGCATTATCACTGAGGTCCATGAGACACTGGAGGCCGAGATGGCCGCGCGCTCCACGTCCCGCTGGGACGAGCTGCTCCTGGCCCTGCAAGCGCCGCCTGGCCATGCGTGATTCGGTAGCCAGCCCCCCGCTCTTATCATCCCCGCTCTTGTCATCCCCGTTCGTAGTACCGCCGTAAGGCGGGTCTTCGTCGTCCGGAGCACCAGGCCCGCCTTAACGCGGTACTACGAACGATTGATCGCAGGCGCGCTCACTGTGCCCTCGTCGGTGTCGCCCCGGAACCGGCCACGTCGAGCGCAGTCCTCCGCTCGAATAACAGGGCCAAGCTGCTCAACAGCCCCGCGACGCCGGACAGGAAGGCAGATACCACGACCAGGCCTACCATGGCCATGCCAAAGAAATCATAGTAACACTCCCAAACCGTCCCATCCTCGGCCAGCGCCAGGAAATACCACAGTCGGTAATCGGCTCCCTGGATCGCAAAGTTCTGGCAGGAGATTGTCTTGTGGGGTAGAGGCGGCGCCTGGAGGCCGAACGAGCGTGGCCCCAACCGCGTGGTGGGGCTCTCGCTCGCGTTCTCCTCTTTCCACGCGGATGGGCCCTCGAGTGAGTCCAGCCTGCTGCTATAGGCCGTCCCGTCAGCGGCCAGCACATAGACCCTGGTCTCCCCTTCCGACTCGACGCGTGGCGCTCCCAGAAAAGCCACCGTCTTCTTGGGCGGCTGGTGCGACATCGGCAACCATTCTCCGCACGGCAGGGGCATCCAGGATGCGGCCGCCACGGGCAGCATAAATCCCACCACCGCCCCCACGCCGGACATCGTTAGGGCCGCCGTCGCAAACGTATGCCACTCCAAGCGCCCTGGCGGGAAGCGCCTGGCGATGCGCCCCATCACGGCGCCCAAAGCCGTGCCGAGAGCGATCGATCCGGGGACCAAGGCCCAGGGCCAGCGCACACTAAAGCTCTTGAGCAAAAGCGCCCCTACCCCCGCGAACAACACCCCCGCGACCGCGAACACGCGCCGGAATCGGGTCATCGTCCTCCCCCTTGAGAGATCTCTAGCCCACACCGCCTAGACTCTACGCCTTGGCATTGCCCCGCCGCGACACATCGCTATCCAGGATGATCGTCACCGGCCCGTCGTTGTGGATCTCCACCAGCATATGCGCCTGGAAACGCCCTTGTTCCACCCGCGGCACACCCTCTTGCGCCAGGAACTGGCAGAATCCCTCCACCAGCGGCGCGGCCGCCTCCGGCGCCGCCGCGTCGGTAAAGCTGGGCCGCCGCCCGCGCCGCGCGTCG
>CAYQDH010000206.1:0-9087 GCA_964416075.1 uncultured Anaerolineales bacterium
TCGACCAGCGCGGCGAGCGACGACCCCACCGCCCCGCTGGGGCAAAGACAGGAAACTAGGGGCGTCTGCTGGCTGGCGCAATTGTCGTTGCTGTAGGTCAAACCATCCACAAAGACGTCGAGCAGGGGATCGACAGTAGCACTCTGGGGCAAGGCCATGATGCAGTAACGCTGCCCCGCCCGGCCCAGAAAAGTGACTTGATCGATATCGGCCACGGGGCTAAAGTTGTGTTGCTGAATCTCATTTGGCGTGATCGGGCCGGGGCGAAAGTCATCGATCTCGTACCCATCCGCCAGAGCGGAGGGGGCGGGCGTGATCGGGGTGGGAAAGAGCGTCGCGGGCAAGGGGGGCGCGCCCGGAAAGGACTCTGCCACGTCCTCCATAGACTGGATCTCAACCTGCTCAAAAGCACCTGAACGAGCCAGCCGGTCCGCATAGGCCGCAACATCTTCACGGGTAAGGGCCAGCCCCGTGACACTCAAAAGACCACCATTTTGAAAGAGGGTGCGGATCGCTACGCGCCGCGGATCGAGGTCGAGCAGCGTGCGAAACACGCCGCTCCAATCGTGGTTCGGGACCCAAGGGTCAGCCAGAAGGCTTTGCAGGGCATTGTGCTGGGTGGTCACCAGGTCGAGTTGCTCGCTCAGATTGCGCATCTCTGGGAGGGGAGTAGGGATCGCCTCGAGGGCCTGCCTGGCCTGGACCAGGTTTGAGCGCAACTTGGCGGCCTGGACGGCTGTCGCGGCCCAGAAGATCAGCAGGAGGATCAACAAGACGCCCAGGACCCCGGTCAGGGGCCAGGCCAAAACGGACCAGTGCACCGCTCTGCGCGCTTGCAGCGCGTTGGAGCGCGGTAATCCCCTCCGTATTCGAGAGAGCATATTTTCCTCGCGCGTCACGCACTTGTTGTTCATATTATAGAGGATGTATTGTGGTCTGACAAGCGTTGAGATTGCGTGCTGTGGGCACACTTGTGGCGACTATTCTGCCTCTGTCATGCGTCATTGACTTGCTAGATACAACGTGCTACATTGAGTGGCAGCAGATTCGCACATTTCCTCGCCGGGACATCGTCATGTTACTCAATCCACGGCCATGGCGTGGCGATTGGCCGGCCAAGTGCTGGTTTGGATAAGCCCGATACTATGACACTAGGGAGGTTTGGTCCAGTGGACAAGCCACGTTTTGAGCTAAAACCGGAGCAATTGCGACGCAAGACAGACACTCGTACTTTATCGTTCTCATCCACAGCAGAGCTCGCCCCTCTGCAGCGCGTGATCGGCCAGCCTCGCGCTATGCGCGCCATCGATTTTGGGACCGATATCACGGATCCGGGGTACAACATCTTTGTGGTGGGACAGCCCGGTTCGGGGCGCACCACGGTGGTCCGCCAATTCCTGCAGGAGCAGGCTTCGGAGCGCCCGGTGCCGGCGGAGTGGTGCTATGTGTACAATTTCGAGGACGCTCGACGGCCCAAGGCTTTGAGCCTGCCTCCTGGCCGCGCCTCGCAACTTGCCAAGGAGATGGACGAGCTCGTCCAGCAGCTCCAGCTGGAGATCCCGCGCGCGTTTGAGGGCGAATATTACGAAAGCAGGCGACGCGAGATCGGCTTGGAGTTGCAACGCCAGCAGCAGGAGCTGCTGCAAGTGCTGGAGAGCTATCTAAAGGACAGGGGCTTTGCCCTGATCCGGTCGCAGATGGGTATGTCTATTGCGCCCATGGTGGATGGACAGGTTCTCAACGCCGAAAACTATGAAAAGCTCGACGCCGAGACCAAGAAGCAGTTCGAGTCGTACCGTGGCGAGCTGCAGGAGCAGTATGATAAGACGATGCGCCAGATGCGCGACCTGGACCGCCAGGCCAAGGAGAAGATCGACAGCATTATTCACGAGCTCTCCAGTTTTGTCGTCGACCACATGCTCGCCGAGATACGCGACAAGTTCACCGATTGCCCTGCGGTGCTGGCCTATCTGGACGCTGTGCGCAAGGACGTCATTGAGAACCCTACCAACTTTACACCCGCCGGGCAGCAAGAAGAGGCCGGGCCGTTGAGTGTGATGGCGCGTAGCCAGCGAGAGAGCACCATGAACCGCTACAAGGTCAATGTGCTCCGCGGTGACTGCAAGGACGCGTGCGCACCGGTGATCATGGAGGATAACCCCACCTACTTTAACCTGATTGGGCGCATCGAGCATCGCGCCGAGTTCGGGGCGATGGTAACCGACTTTATGCAGATCCGCGCTGGGGCGCTGCATCAGGCCAACGGGGGTTACTTGATCGTGGAAGCGAAGGACTTGTTGACTAATCCCTTGGCCTGGGAAGGGCTCAAGCGAGCCCTCAAGAACGCGCAGATCAAGATCGAGGATATGTCCCAGTTCTATGGCGTCGTGGCTACGGTGAGCCTGGAGCCCGAGCCCATCCCCCTAGATGTGAAGGTGGCCATCATCGGCGACGAGCGCCTGTATCAGTTGCTGTACATCTATGACGAGGATTTTCGCCAGCAATTCAAGGTCAAGGCCGAGTTCAGCTCCATCATGTCCCGTGAGCCTGAGACCGATGGAGATTACGCCTTGTTCATCGGCGATGTGGCCCGCCGCGAGAAGCTTCGTCATTTCGACCCTGGTGCTGTGGCCAGGGTCATCGACGAGGGCTCGCGTATGGTGGAAGACCAGGGGCGTGTGACCACACGGTTTGCCCAGGTGGTGGATCTGATTCGCGAGGCTTCGTTCTGGGCTGGCAGGGCCAATCGCGAGGTGGTCACGGCAGAGGATGTCAAGTCTGCCGTCGACGAACGCAAGTATCGCCTCAATAACATCTATGAACGCTACGTAGAGAGCATACAAGATGGCGTCATGCTGATCGATACGACGGGCGAGGTCGTGGGACAGGTCAATGGCCTTTCGGTGATGAGTGTGGCTGACAATCAGTTCGGTGTGCCTTCGCGCATCACCGCAGAGACCTTTTTGGGCAAGGCCGGCGTGGTGAGCATCGACCGTGAGGTCAGGATGAGCGGTCCCATCCACAACAAGGGGCAGTTGATCCTGGCCAGCTATCTGACGGCGCGCTTTGGCCAACGTAGGACGCTCAGTATGTCGGCTACACTGGTGTTCGAGCAGAACTACGGCGGGGTGGAGGGAGATAGCGCATCATCCACCGAGCTGTACGCGCTGCTCTCGCGACTCTCCGGCGCGCCCATCAAACAGAATCTTGCCGTGACCGGATCGGTCAATCAGTTTGGCCAGGTACAAGCCATCGGTGGGGTCAATGACAAGATCGAGGGCTTTTTCGGACTGTGCCAGGCGCGTGGCCTGACGGGCGACCAGGGCGTGATGATCCCCGCCTCCAACGTGCGGCACCTGATGCTGCGCGATGAGGTAGTGGATGCCGTAGCCAAGGGCCAGTTCCACATCTATGCTGTGAGCAGGATCGAGGAAGGGATCGAGGTTCTGACCGGCGTGCCCGCCGGCGTGGCTGATGAGCGGGGCGACTATCCTGCAGGAACTATCTATGGCCGGGTACAGCAACGGCTGGCCGAGTATGCTGATGCCATGAAGGAAGAGGTCGCGGAGGAGAAAGAGGAAGAGCCGGAGGACGAGGAAGGTGTTCTCTTGGATGAAGACGAGGACGGGGACGAGGATATAGGCGAGGAAGAAGACGGCGACGAGGATGAGGATCCCGAGCCAGTTCCTCCCACACCAGAGCCCTAAGGTTAGAAATACAGAGGGCCCGGAGCATCCCCGCTCCGGGCCCTCTCTCTCGCCTCTACGCTGTCAAAAAAAAGCTGGCTATTCCTGGGCTTCTTTCAAGCCCGCTCGCAGTGAGCTAGCTTGCTCCAAGCCCGATAGAGCCCTTTGTTGGGGGTATGTTCCCCGCCAGGCTCCCGCATGCATCACTTGGCTTCCGCTTTGCCCTCTTCCAATGCCTCACGCACCAGGTATAGCACCTCATAGTACTCGGCGCTGCCTGCTAGCTTGAGCTCGTTATCGATGAACACCAGAGGGTAATAGAGATATCCTCGATTCGACGCCTCATCGATGAGGGCCTGATGGGTTTTCATGTTCTGAGGTTCTGCAACGTCAAAATACTCGACTGTAACCTTGTCGCCATAGTAACGCTTGAGATATGATCGTGTGAACTCTGTGGTCTCCGCCGAAGACCGTCGGGGGCCTCAACCCCCTCGGCAGATCTCACCCTCGCTATTGCCCAGCACCATGACCACGATGGTCTTGGTCTCGCTTTGGTCCATGTCGGTCTCCTCTCCGCACCGCTAGAGCGTTTGTATACCCCCCATGGGTATGTCTAGTATAGCACGACTGCCCGGACATGTCAATACTTGAGGCCTAACTGATATAAGCCGCTAGCTTTTCCACGATCTTTTGTGGGGGCACATAGCCCGCCAGTCGCTCTCGTGGCTCGCCGGCCACAAAGAGGATCATGGTAGGAAGATTGTTCACACCGTAGCGCGTGGCGATATCGATGCTGGCCTGCACGTCCAGTTTGACAAAGCGCACCTGGCCCGCGTACTGCTCAGCCAGTTTCTCCAGTTGAGGGGTCATCGTCCGACAGGGCGCACACCACTCGGCCCAGAAATCTACCCAAGTGGGTAGCTCCGAGTGTAGCACCTCGCTCTCGAAACTGCTAGCGCTGACCTCCAGAAGCAAGGACATGCAATCTCCTAAGAGCCTATTGTATCCGCCTGGGAAGGGGGCTCGCCGCCCATCCCCGCAGCGGTGGATGTAGGGGTGGAGAATCTGAGCAGGAATTCGACGATGCGCTCCAATTGGGCGCGGTTGGTGTGCCCCTCGCTGTCGAGCAGGCACTGTGCCAGGTGGTGGTTGACGATGAGCAAGCTGGTGCGATCCAGCGCAGCCCGTGCGGCCATCAGCTGAGTCACCACCGACTCGCAGTCGCGCTCTTGCTCGATCATGCGCTGGATGCCACGAATCTGCCCCTCCACGCGACGAAGCCTGGCCAACAGCTCTTCTTTATCCTCGGTTCTTGATTCTGACATGGACGTCGCCCCGCTTCCTGGCCCCAGATGATTTACGACTGGACCTAGTATAGACGTCAGCGAAGGCATCGTCAAAAGGTCCGGGAACGCCTGGTCCTGCTATCGGCGACCGAATTCGCGCTCCAGTTGAGCCTGGGTCAGGTGCACCATGGTGGGGCGGCCGTGGGGGCAGGTATGAGGCAATGATGTGCGCTCCAGCTGCCTGATCAGGTCGCGCATTTCCTCCAAGGAGAGGGTCTGGCCCGCGCGCACGGCGGTGTGGCACGATAGCGTCACGAGCGCCTGCTCCTCCCAGGAAAAGCCCTCTTTGCCTTGGCGGGCCATATCCAGGAGCTCGGCGATAGCCGGGCCGATCTCTGCTCCTTGCAGGCTGGCGGGTACCCTCTTGACCAGGAACGTGTTCCCCCCAAAGGGCACGATCTCCAGGCCCAACCCGGCCAAGACCTCGAGGTGTGGCTCCAGTTCGACGCTCTGCTGCGAGGAAAGCTCGATCGGCAGCGGTTGCAGCAGTTCTTGCGCCGTCGGGCTCGCGCTGGCACGCATGGCCATCAGCTCTTCGTAGCGGATGCGCTCGTGGGCCGCGTGTTGGTCAACCAGGTAGATGCCCCCCGGGCCCTCGGCAACGATGTACGTCTGGGCCACCTGGCCCAGAACGCGCAACATGGGCAAACGCTCCAGGGGGTGTGCGGTGTCTGCGGGTGTGGGGGAGGTGGGGGGGGCCAGCGGTCCTCGGGCTAGCCCTGATGAGGGGACATCGTCCGTGTGCCGCCCTTGCATGGGCAGGCTAGTCTGCTCGGGCGAGGGATAGCGCACCTCGACCAGGGGGATCTGATGGGGCCGAGCGTCGCCCCAGCTCTCGGTTCTGGGCGTGGCGCCGACCACCGGGACGGGACGTTGGGTCATCAGCAGTGTGCGCACGGCCCTCTGCACCAGGGTAAACAACTCGCGCCCACGCCGAAAGCGCACTTCGCGCTTGGTGGGATGGATGTTGACATCCACCTCCTCATGAGGCACGGCCACGTTGAGCACGGCCACGGGGTGGCGCCCGGCGGGCAGCAGGGTGTGATAGGCCTCTTCGATGGCATAGGCCAGCGTGTTATCCTGGATCCAGCGGCGGTTGACGATGAGGATAATATCCTGGCGGCTGGCGCGGTGCAGGGATGGAGCCCCTACATAGCCCCACACGCGCATGGTTCCTTCGCTCTCCTCCGCCTCTGGTATTTCGAGCATCTCCTCGGCCACGTCCAGGCCGTAGAGGGTGACCAGTGCGTCGTAGAGCGACCCCGTGCCCGGTGTGCGGGTGACCAGACGCTCGTTGTTCTGCAACTGCAGGCGCTTCTCTGGGTAGGCCAGGGCGTAGCAATGGATCAGCCGCGCGATATGACCCGCTTCCGTGGCGTCGGTCTTGAGGAATTTCAATCGGGCCGGGGTATTGTAAAAGAGATTTTCCACCTGCACGGTGGTCCCCACGGCTCGAGCGACCGAGTCTCGCCCCAACAGTGCCCCGCCTTCCAGCCGGATGCGAGTGCCCACCTCCTCGTCCGCCGTGCGGGTGGTCAGCGTCAGGCGCGATACCGCGGCGATGCTGGCCAGGGCCTCGCCACGAAAGCCGAGGGTCCGGATACGAAACAGCTCGTCCGCAGAGCTCAGCTTACTGGTAGCATGTCGGGCGAAGGCTAGCTCCACTTCAGCGGCCGGGATGCCACACCCGTCATCGTGGATGCGCATGAGGCGGCGCCCCCCCTGGACGACATCGATGCGAATCTCGCTCGAGTTGGCATCGATGGCATTCTCCAAGAGCTCTTTGATCACCGAGGCGGGGCGCTCGATGACTTCACCGGCGGCGATCTTGTTGGCAACTTCGGGCGATAGAACGCGAATGGGCATGACCAGGGCTATCCTTTCGAGCGCAGCAAACGGTCGTTCTACAGAGATGCCAGGCTAGATTCTGGGCTGCGCAAGTCGATGCAGTGCGCTCGGGCGAGCCTATGTAATCACCTGAGCATATGGTGGAATTGTACCATAGCCAACGCTGTGGGCAATTAAAGGTCGGTGTGGGTCTGCTCCAGGCCCCTGAACGGCCCCAGCCGCATCGCCGCACGGGTCCCGTGTTCGCCGGAGCCGTGGCTA
Source organism: uncultured Anaerolineales bacterium (assembly GCA_964416075.1). GTDB lineage: Bacteria > Chloroflexota > Anaerolineae > UBA1429 > UBA1429 > CAYQDH01. The sequence continues at coordinate 7,142 of CAYQDH010000206.1, forward strand.
GGATCGCCCGGGCCACGTTCCTTGACGAGTGCCGTTGACACGGTTATTATCGACCTGAATATCGCGGGGAGGTACAATCATGAGCTCACCATCGGAGATCCACTATCGCGTCGAGGGGCGTGTCGGGGTGTTGGCTATCGCTCACCCTCCGGCGAACACCCTGAGTTTGGGCACGCTCGAGGCCCTGAGGCAAGCCGTTGAGCGGGCGCACAGTGATGAGCGGGTCAAGGTGATCATCATCACCGGCGAGGGCAAGCTCTTCTCCGCGGGGGCCGATATTCAGGAGTTGGCCAGCCTCAGAGATTGCGCGGCTGCCCAATCATTCTCGCAGATAGGGCAGCGCCTCTGCCATATGATCGAGAGCGAAGGCAAGCCCGTTATTGCTGCGCTGAATGGCCGGGGGGCCTTTGGCGGGGGCGTGGAACTGGCCCTGGCCTGTCACTTAAGCGTGATGGAGCAGAGCGCCCAAATGGCCAGTCCAGAGATCAAGCTTGGCCTGACGGTAGGCTGGGGCGGCTCGCAGCGCCTGCCGCGCCTCGTCGGCCAGGGGCGCGCTCTGGACCTCCTGCTGACTGGCCGCCAGGTGACATCCGGCGAGGCGCTGCAGATGGGCCTGGTAAACCGCGTGGTGGCGGATGGCGCCGCGTTGCAGGAGGCGCTAGCCTGGGGCCAGGAGATCGCCTGCCACAGCGCCCCCGCCATGGCCGCTACTCTTGGCGCGGTGAGGGCGGGACTGTACGAGGGCCTGAAGGCGGGCCTGGATGCAGAGCTCGGCTTCTTTGGGCGACTGTGCGAGAACCAGGACTGGCACGAGGGCACGACCGCCTTCCTGGAAAAGCGCAAGCCCACTTTTTGCGATCGCTGAGCGCGGGGTGCCCCGCGCTCAGCGGCTCGTCTAGTTGGTTTTACCAATGGTTGCACCCAGGCGAGTCCACAACAGGCGTGGAAGCTGGCTACGCAGACATGTCCAGGCTGCCCAGGCACGATTCCCATCCCGGAAGCTCAGGGTTTCGGTGCTGTAGCATGCCCGCTCGTAGAGATTCCCTACCACGCTGATGCTTTCTACGACTTGGGCGTCGCACGAATGTCGCTGCCCCATCTCTTTCTGCAGAGCTTGAAGCGATTCGCGCGGTGTCTGGTTGTCCTGCGGCACGACCCCCAGGATGCGACTCCAGAGGCGCAACCGTGCATACGTTCGGCAGACCAATTGCCGGGGCGCGGGCCGCGGCCGGAGGAGAATCCGTGGGGAATAGATGATCAGGCCCACAAGGCATAGCAGTAGCCCACCTTTGGTCAGGCCTGATAGCATGCGACTGTTGCTGGCCCAGGTCTGGACGTTGTCCAGCGGCCGTGGCTCGGACGCGTCCTCCTGTGGCGCCTCGGGGCTCGGCTCGGGCGCGACCGACTCCGTGGGAAGGGGCGTTGGCGCGATCGTGGGCCGGGTCTCGGCCCGCGTAAAGACGCCCTGCGAGGGCGTCGGCTCGAACTCGATCCAACCATACCCGGGAAAGTATACCTCGGCCCAGGCGTGGGCATTCTTGCCGCTGACCACCCAGGCGCCCTGCTCCATATCGTAGATGCCCTGCCCATAGCCCGAGGCATAGCGCGCCGCCACGCCCACAGAGCGTAGCATCACGACCATAGCCGTCGCCGAGTAGTCGCAATAGCCGCGCTCGGCCGTGAATAAAAAGTATTCGACGACGTCGGCGCCCCACGGGGGCGGAGCGATATCGATGTCATAGGTGTAGCTGCGCAAGTACTCTTCGATGGCCCGCGCTTTCTCGTAGCGCGTGGTGGCTCCCGCTCGCTCGACCACTCGCGCGGCCATGATGCGGACGCGCCGGGGCACCTCGGGCAGGGCCAGGTATCGAGCGCTCATCCAGTCGGAGTAGGCCCCCTCGGCCTTTTGTAGCTCCTCAATCGTCGCGTCGGGCACTGACGAGGTG
>CAYQDH010000207.1:0-9056 GCA_964416075.1 uncultured Anaerolineales bacterium
GGCGATCAGGCCGGCGACGGCGCCGACGACCAGAACATCCGGAGCGATAGCAAATCGACCCAGACCAAGATCCAGAGCAGGTCGCGCTTCAACAAGCCCTCCGGGAAGAAGGTTGTGATCAACAAGAGCGCCGACATCGCCCAGGCAAGGTTCGCTACAACAGCCGACCCGTCGGGCGTACAGGAAGTGGAGCTCCGCGCGCCGGTCAGCATGAGGGTGGATGAGACCCTGCAGCGCGCCAGGATCAGGCAGGTCGAATCCTCGGGATCCACGATCAGCGCGCTGTTGCAGAACGCCTTGAGCGCCATTACCTTGACCACGAATCACCAGGTGCTGGTGCAGAGGGGCTCGCTGGAGTTCCTAGTCGAGGCGGGTGACGGCCCGGTGGAGGGGACGGTTGGAAACATCTCCTACAGCGTGCCGCTGGGCGTGACGGCGCTGATCGACGAACCCGTGGACGGCGACTATACGATCAGCAACATCTCCGTCGACCCGAACGCTGGAGCCATCGCGGTGACCATCAAGGGCGAGATCACGGAGATCGGCCCCAACGAGGAACTTGCCAACCTGGTGGTGGAAGGGCCGAGCGATGCGGTGGAATTGGGCATGGCGGCCAACGTGGTTGCCAAGTACCTCGACGGCAGCCCGATCCCGGCAAGCCTCACGCGAAGCATCGCTTGGGGCGACGGCCAGAGCGATGCAGGCGACCTCGCCGAGGGCGCAATCAGCGCGGATCACGTCTACGCGGCGCCAGGGGCGTATGAGGTGACGGCAACGCTCACCAATGCTTCCAACGACTCTAGCAGCGCCGCCGTCAGTGTGACGATCGTGGATACCACGCCGCCCGTGCTGAGTGTTCCGGGCGCTGCCGAGTTCGAGTATCCGGCCAGCGACACAAGCCCGGCCGTGGCGGGAGAGGCCACGGCAACCGACATCAGCGGCACCGCGATGGTGTCATACTTCGACGGCGCGCAGATAGCAGGCTGCGGCAAGACCTACTCCTTTGTGCGCGCGTGGGTGGCCACCGATGCCTCGGGCAACAGCGCGAGCGGCCAGCAGGCCATCAGCGTGGTGGATACCACACCGCCGGCGCTGACCGTCCCGGCCGCGGCCATCTTCGAGTACCCGGCCGGCGATACCAGCCCGGCTGCCGCGGGGCAGGCCACCGCCACCGATGCATGCGGCGAGATCGAGGTGACGTACAGCGACGGGCAGGCGATCGCCGATTGCGGCAACACCTACCACATGGTACGGACGTGGACGGCCACCGACGCCTGCGGCAACGCACAGAGCGGCGAGCAGACCATCAACGTCGTGGACACGACGGCCCCCAGCCTGGAACTGCCCCCCGACGCTACACTCGAGTTCCCAGCGGACCCGAACCCGGCGGCGGCAGGCGAAGCGACGGCGACGGACGCAAGCGGCAACGTAGTCATCACGTACCAAGACGGGGCTGCCATCGCCGATTGCGGCAACACCTACCACTTGATACGGACGTGGACGGCCACCGACGCCTGCGGCAACACGCAGAGCGACGAGCAGACCATCAACTTGGTGGACACCACGCCGCCGGCCCTGACGCTGCCGTCTGACATGATCGTCGAAGCGGCCAGCTTGGAAGGCGCGATCGTAGAGTTTGCGGTGACCGCCTATGATAATGGGTGGGGTGAGGTGGATGTCACCTGCGCCCCTGCGTCGGGGAGTTCCTTCCCGCTGCACACGACGACCGTGTCTTGCGAGTCCACCGACGCGTGCGGCAACACGACTCAAGGCAACTTTAATGTGACGGTAGAGGCGACCTTGTACCTGCACAACTACCCCACGCCGCCTACCGCCAACACCAAGTCGCAGATCAACCTGCCCCTGGACACCATGGTGCCGATCGCAGAAAAGCTCTACAACTATGACACGGACCGCGATTCCTTCGCGGGACGCCTGATCCAGAAGGGCGGAAACTCGTCACCGACGGATCGGGTCAAGTACCAGAACTGGCGGGCAGCCGCGCCGCAGGGGCTGACTTTGGTCGGGGATATCGAGCTGACCTTCTGGTCCGCGATGAAGGATTTCAAGACCGACAAGCGCGGCTATGTCGTGGCCTACCTCAGGGACTGCAATGTAGATGGGAAATGCACGGTCGTTGCCACCGGGTCCTTGCACCCGTCCGCGAAGTGGCAGGATGGCAGCCGCACTTGGGTAGAGAAGGCGCTCAGTTTCAGTGGCATGAACTATACGTTCGGCACTGATCGCTATATTGAGCTCAAGATCGTCGTCCACGACGACAGTGACGACGACATGTGGTTCGCCTTCGACACGGTAGCGTATCCATCGCGGCTGTTTGTGCCGTGACATCGCCTGGGGCTCGCCGGGCGAGCCGATGACGAGCCTATGGGCCTTGCGTTGAGGGCCGGCGGAGAGAACCGCCGGCCCTCACATCTATTCTCACGTAGCAGCGCCAATTCGAAGGAGCCTCTGCGGAACGAGGGGGCAGGATCGATGAGATCCTGCCCCCTCGCTGCTGCCGACCTTGGCTCCCAATGTCCAGAGAAGATCCTTGCGGATGGACACGCGCAGCACCTTCAGGTACACTATCAGGCACGAGTAACGAATCTAGGTGTTCCGGGAGGAAAGCTTGACGATATCGCGACGGCTCGGCAGATTCTTTATCGCCGCAGTCATGGTCGTGTCGCTTTCGGGGCTGCTGGCCTGCAGCGGCGTCCCCACGACGCCTGGCCCAGCCGCCGAGCTAGACGCCCTGCGGCAGCAGGTGGCGGCGCAGGCGACGCGCATCGCCCTCCTCGAGGCGAACGAGGCAGCCTGGCAGGCGAAGGCAGCGGCCCTGGAGACCAAGGAAGCTGCGCTACAGCTGACCGCCCAGGCCAGGCCAGCGACCGGCGCAGGGACGGCGCTGCCCCGGCCCACGCCGACGATCGTCCCCGCGGTGGCCGGCCTGGCTACCGACGGGACGGCCAAGGGTGCCGCGACGGCGCCGGTAACGATCATCGAGTACACGAACCATCTTTGAGTGTACTGCGCCAGGCATGCCGTGAGCACTGCCCGACTGATCGACCAAGAATACGTGAAGAGCGGCCAGGTGCGCATCGTGGTCAGGAACCTCGCCGATGGCGGCGGGCTCGATACACAGGCCGCCCAGGCTGCCCTGTGCGCCTCGGACCAGGGCAAGTTCTGGGATTACCACGACAGGCTGATGGAGAGCTATTACGTCGGCAACCGCGAGGTGTTTTCGCCCGCGGGCATCAGACAGGTGGCTGTCGACCTGGGGTTGGATACGGCCACCTTTGTCACTTGCCTGGACGAGGGTAAATATGCCCAGCGGGTGAGCGACGAGGCCGCCGAAGCGCGCAAGATGGGCGTCACCGGCACACCCACCTTCTTTGTGAACAACATCAAGATCCTGGGCGCCCAGCCCTATGCCGCCTTCCAGGCGGCGATCGAGGAAGCGCTCAAGGCGCAGTAGGCCAACCACCCTCCCGCGAGCTCGAAACCTGCGGGAGGTTAGACCATTCCGGAGCGTGCGATGATTCCCCGACCCAAACCCAGTCGCCAAGAGCTTGCCGCCGCGAGAGAGAAGACGATTCACGACGTCGTCGCCCCGGGGCTGCAACTGCTTTTTGTGGGCATCAACCCCGGCCTTTATTCCGCGGCGATCGGGCACCACTTTGGCCGGCCAGGCAACCGCTTTTGGCCCACTCTGCACGCTGCGGGATTCACCGACCGTCTTCTCACGCCCTATGAGGACGAGGAACTGCTCCGCCACGGGTGTGGCATTACCAACCTGGTGCAGCGCACCACGGCCACGGCGGACGAGCTGACCCGAGAGGAGTTGGTCGCCGGGGGCCGGCGATTGGAAGGGTTGGTGGCAAGCTACAGGCCCAGGTTTGTGGCCATCCTGGGTGTGGGGGCATACCGACAAGCATTCAACAAACCACGGGCGCAGGTCGGCCCGCAGGTAGAGATGCTGGCGGGGTCTCAGGTGTGGGTGCTGCCCAACCCCAGCGGATTGAATGCACATTACCAGCTGGCAGATCTGGCTAGGGTGTTTCACGAGCTGTGGGAGGCGGTGCACTCGGGGTGAACCGCAGGGTAAACCCTGGTGCTACGTGCGCTCGCAGCAAGCGCAAGGCAAAGCCTGCCTCTGTCAGGCTGGGAACAGGATGGCCCTTAGCCTGGCCCAGGATACGATAGGAGCAAAACCCCATGTATGATCTCGATCGGATGCGCGCGCAGATGCGCGAAGAGCGTATCGATGCCTGGTTGATGGCCGATTTCCGCGGCAACAACCCCGTGCTATGGCAGGCACTCGGCCGACGGGTGGAAACCACGCGCCGCCTCTTCCTCTGCGTCCCCCAGCGTGGCGAGCCGTGGCTGCTGGTGCATCAGGTGGATAGAACGCTCTTCGCCGACATGGGGATAGCCCTGGAGCCCTACATCGGTTGGGAGGAGTTGCGCGCCAGGCTGGCCGGCCTGCTTGGCGGTGCGACGCGGGTGGCCATGGAATACTCGCCGGGCGGGGCGCTGCCCATCATGTCGTGGGTGGATGGCGGCACGCTCGACCTGTTGCACGGATTGGGCATGGAGATATGTTCGTCGGCGGGGCTTTACCAGGCCGTGGCAGCCACCTGGAGCGCAGAGGCGCTGGATTCGCATCTGCGGGCTTGCCGCGAGGTGGCCGAGGTCAAGGATGCCGCGTTTGGCCTCGTTCGCCGGGCGCTACAGGCGCAAGCTTCCCTGAACGAGTACGAGGTGCAAGAGTTTGTGGCCAACGAGTTCCAGCGCCGCGGGCTGGAGATATGGATGCGGCCCATCGTGGCGGTCAATGAGCATGCCAGCGACCTGCACTACCAGCCCACCGCCGAGAGTCACGCGCCGATCCGGCCGGGCGATCGCCTGCTGCTCGACCTGTGGGCGCGCTACCCCGGCGAGCAGAACGTCTACTGCGACATCACCTGGGTGGCTTTTGCGGGCACCGAGGCGCCGGCGGATTATGTCCGCATCTTTGATCTGGTGGCGGGCGCGCGAGATCGGGTGGTGGCCCGCTTGCAGCAGGCCTGGCAGCGCGGCGAACGCGTCGCGGGGTATGAGCTGGATCGAGTAGCGCGCGCCCATATCACGGAAGCTGGCTACGGGGCGCAATTTCTGCACCGCACGGGGCACAGCCTGGGACCGGGGCCCATCGTGCACGGCCTGGGCGTGAACCTGGACGATCTGGAGACGCACGACACCCGCCTGGTGCTGCCCGGCGCCGGGTTTACCATCGAGCCCGGCATCTACCTGCCCCGGTTCGGAGTGCGCTCCGAGATCAACGTGTTCGTCGACCCGCAGGCGGGGCCAAGGGTGACGACGCCGGTGCAGAGCGAGATCGTTCTGTTGGGGTGATGCGCTGAGGGGATGACGCGGAGACGGGGAGACACGGTGACCTGGTGAGGGTGGCTGAGATCAGGGCACGAGCGGCCCCAGAGCAAGAGACACGGGGATAGGGAGACACGTTAAGGGGGCCACACGCAGCGGCGGCAGGCCCCCTCACCATAAGACGCAGGGACGAGAAAAGACCGCGTTCAGCGCACGGTCAGTTCCAGGATGTAGGTGCGCAGCGGGTCGACATCCTTTTCCCAGGGCCGCCGATAGACGATCTCGATGTGAGCCTGGCCCGCGGTCAACGCCTTGAAGCGAAAGACATAGGTGCCGCCGGCCCCGACGATCGGCTGATCCCCTTGCTTGTGCTCGACATAGTCATCCGCAAGCATCTGCACCTTTTGGGCGTCGATCTCGGTAACCTGCCAACCGTAACCGGTGGTCGGGTTGCCCTGCAGGCGGATCTCGAACTCTTGCCCCCTAGGGGCCACACGCTGCTCGATGATCAGGGGTTCGGGGGTATCGGACACGGGTTGGACCTCGCGCGCCTCCTCGTTCGCGGGCGCGCTCGTAGGCGGTTCGCTGGCTACCACAGAGCAGCCTGCCAGTAACATAGCTACAAAGGTGCAAACCAAGACAAGCCATAGATATCTGCGCAGGGCCATCAGCAATTACCTCCCCAGAGCGCCCAGAGAACGGTGAATCTGATATAAAGACGTGCAAAAGGTAACAAAAGTTCCTGGGAAGAGCTGCCCATTGGAGAGATATCCGCAAATCCAGAGGACTGTGCGAGTCTCGCTCTCTACCCCGAACCAGCACGGCTCGATGGCTTTGGTACACCCGGCGACCGGCCGTAGCAGGACACCGCCTGATCTATCATAGCACCTGGACGTTACGCAACCGATTACGGTGGGCAGTGATATGGCCATTCGTGGGAACCCTGCTCCCCGCCGCGAAATAGAGATGGCAGCAAATGACGCGATTCGTGCAATCCGGCTGTATTCGTTGTGATATCGCCACTTACTGCCTATAATGTCCCCGATACGCAGGCAAGGCGCATGGCAACCTATTCGAACGCGGAGGCACGGCAATGGACAAGATACGTTACGGAATCGTGGGCACCGGTGGCATGGGCAGCGGGCACGCCAAGACGATGCAATCGATCGAGGAATGCGTGCTGGCAGCGGTATGCGATATCGTGCCCGAGGTGGCCGAGAGCGTGTGCGAGCAGTACAACGTGCCCTATATGCTCGACTACCACGAGCTGATCGACCGGCCCGATGTGGACGCCGTGATGGTGGCCACGCCCCACTATTTTCACCCCGAGATCGCCATCTATGCCATGGAGAGGGGCAAGCCGGTCATCTCGGAAAAACCGATCGCGGTGACCGTCTCCGCTGCCGATGCCATGGTGGCGGCGGCCCAGCGCACGGGCGTGCCCTTTAGCGTGATGCACCAATCGCGCAGCGAGCCGATCTGGCGGCTGGCGGGGGAGCTGGTCAAGAGTGGCCGCCTGGGCGAGATCTATCGCACCATGCTGGTCTACGCGGACTTTCGCAGCCAGGCCTATTACAACTCGGCGGGCTGGCGGGCCACGTGGGGCGGCGAGGGCGGCGGCGTGCTGATCAACCAGTCGCCCCATTCGCTGGATCGATTCACTTGGCTGGGGGGGCTGCCCAGCCGCGTGACGGCGCACACCGCCACACGCAACCACAGCATCGAGGTGGAGGATGTGGCGGGGGCCATGCTGGAATACCCCAACGGCGCCACAGGTTATGTCTACTGTTCGACGACCGAGCATCCGGGTACGGATATATTGGAGCTATCCGGCGAGCGGGGCAAGCTGCAGGTGGTGGGCAACCAGATTCGCTTCTGGGAATTGCCCGAGGGGGTCAAGCACTTTTCCGACACCTCGCCCGAGATGTGGAAGCGCCCTCCCGTGCAAGAGGTGCCGCTCGAGCTCCCCAGCGGCGAAACGGGGCACATCACGATCCTGCGCAATATGGCTCGCCATATCCTCTACGGCGAGCCACTCATCGCCCCGGGCGTGGAGGGGATCAAGACGGTGGAGATGATCAACGCCATGATCCTATCCGGGCACACGGGCAAACCGGTCAATGTGCCCGTGGATCGCGCCAAGTATGATGCCTTCCTGAAGAAACTGGTCAAGGGCTCGCAGCGCAAGGGGAGCGGCCCGGACAAGCGCGTGACGGACGACGAGCATCATAGCTATCCGTGAGCAGAGCGGCGGTGCAATTCTGCCTGCGCGGCCCGGCGGCCCAGGCAGTGACCGTACTCGGCGCCCGCGAGCCAGCACAGACACTGACCAACGTGGACACCGTCGCTCAAGAGGTCCCCGCGGGCTTTTGGGCAGAGCTACAGGAGATGCAAGGATGAGCCTCGATCCGCGCGAACGCAGGGTGCCCGTGGTCCCGCCCAGGGATCAGCGTATCCGAGTGATCATCGACAGCGACGCCAAGAACGAGATCGACGACCAATATGCCATCGCCCTGGCCATCCTGTCGCCGGAGCGTTTCGCCATCGAGGGGTTCGTGGGCGCGAATTTCGACAACGAGCGGGGCGGGCCGCAGGGGATCGAGCGCTCGGTGCGCGAGACCGAGCTGATCCTGGAACTGGCGGGGATGGCGGGGCGTTGGCCCGTGTTGCACGGCTCGCACCCCATGCGATATCGTAACGAACCATCGCCCTCTGAGGGGGTGGATTTCATCATCGAGCGAGCCATGGCGGGCACGCCCGAGGAGCCGCTGTGGGTGGTGGGGCTGGGCGCGGCGACGGACATGGCTTCGGCCTATCTGCAAGAGCCGCGCATCGCGGACCGCGTGGTAGCTTTTTGGCACCTGCGCACGCGCTGGCCTGAAAAGTGTTACAACTTTAATGTCTTTGGCGACGTGCGCGCGGCGCGCACCCTGTTCCACTCACCGCTATCGTTCGTGCTGTTCGACACGGGCACCTACCTCACCTGCCCCATGGAGGAATCGGAGCGCATGCTGCGGCCCTACGGCGCGCTGGGGCGTTATCTGCACGACTATCGCCACACCTCGCCCGGGTTCAGCAGCCCCAAGAAGGGCTTTTTCGACCTGGGCGATATCGCGGCGTTGCTCGATCCCGGCCTGGCCGATTGGGAAGAGACCGAGTGCCCGGAGGTGAATTGGGATCTCACGTACCAGTTCAAGGGCACGCTGGGATCGATCCTGCGGTGTTACCATGTGGACCGAGACCGCACGTTTGGACTGTTGTATGAGCGCGTGCAAAGGGCAGGTGCAGGAGCCGAGGCTTGAGGCCGGCGCGGTGCACCCTTGTAGGTCGGGCATATTGCCCGACGCTCCCCAGCGTGCAGGAGCCCAAGCCCAAGGCCCTCCGGCGGAGTCCGGGTACCACGGCCGCCAGGCCGGCTCGTGCGACACACAATTGTAGGAGCGGCGCCGCTAGCCTATACTGCCTAGAGTGAACAGAGGTCTCGGCCAGGTTACAGGAGCATGGAGCTATGGAATCGACCATGTCCGCCATAGAGATGACAGGCATGATCGATGAGGAGCACCGGCTCGTGCTCGATGGCCTGTGCCCGTGGCGGGTCCCTTGCGCGTACGTGTGCTGGTGCTGTATCCGTTAAACGCTTGTTGTGAATTGGGTAGTTGAGAGGAAGGTGTCGATCTACTAGAGTTAGC
>CAYQDH010000208.1:0-9027 GCA_964416075.1 uncultured Anaerolineales bacterium
CCAGGCGGGCAATGATATCGTGCACCCCGAGAATGCGATACAGCCCCGCCACAACGAGAGGATAAAAGTTGAACTCGCTCTCGACAGCTCCTTCGATGCCATAGCGGTCAGGATAGTAGGCCAGGAACTTGGGGTGCAGAATATCGAAGGCCCCTTCGGCAAGGCCCCGGGCAAAGCTGGCCGTATCCGTCTGTCGCCATGAATGCTGGTCCAGCAGTGGGGCGCCGACATTGCGCAAGAGCATGGCGGCTAGGAAACCCATGATCGCCGCCATCACCATCCAATCGAGGTACTTTTTTGAGGTGCTCCACAGTTGTGCCATATCGGAAACCTCGCCGCCCAGCCTTTTGCGATAGAAATGCGATGTCCATGAGGGCGCCGCAGCCGATCATGGCGGCGGAGCGATTCGCTGTCGCTATGTGAAGTCTAGTCTAGGTTCTACGCCCACCTTTGTCAAGTGGCGCTCCTGCGTGGCCTTGTCATTGTCTAGATTATGTTATGCTGGCCGAAGAAAAGCATCCCCGTTTACTCTAGCGGAGACCATTTCTTTACAGTCAGGGTGACAGACGCGCCGACTTTGGCAAAGCCCTGGGCCGGCAAGGACCTCTCTTGACAGCCCCTTATCTTCACCTAGAATGATCATGATCGAGTGGGACACACCCGGACTGTTCACGTTGCCCAACCCAGCTTTGCCACGGGATGACACCATGCCAAGCGCCAAGATCCGTTGCCTCATTGCGCTCTCGCTCTTTTGCGCACTGTATGTGGCGCTAGCTGCCTACAGCGAACTCTGGCTTTCGCGTGAGACAGAGGGTCGCATCGCGGACGATTTCGGCATCTACTACCAGGCGTACCTTCATGCCCGGGCAGGAGACAACCCGTATCTCCCCTACAAGATCGGCCTCAGTTTCATCTACCACCCCTTCGCCCTGACTTGGGTGAGCATTTTCGACTGGAATAGTGTCACGTTGGCAGCAATCTTGTGGATGGCCGGGGGAGCCCTGGCATGGATTGCTGCCGTTTTCCTGACCATACGCACGTTGCGGCTCCACATGACGCAGCAACAGGCCCCATCGGTACATGGACCCTGGATCTGGCTAGCAGCATTTTTGTTGCTTGCCTTCGCCCCGGTGGGCGAGACCATTCACGTCGGGCAGATCAACGGTTTTGTAGTTCTTTGCCTGGTCCTTGCCTACTACTGCTCCGAACGGAGCGGTGCAGCCTGGGAGATCGCCGCAGCAGTCGCGTTCAGTCTCGCCGTCTTACTCAAGACCTCGCCCATTGTTGTGACGCTGTATTTCGTTGCCTTGCGTCGCTATCGGCTTATCATTTTCTCCATCATCTCCGCAGCTGTGCTCAGCGCCATAGCGGCCATCCAGTTCTCCCCCAACCTACTGTTACAGTTCATCGACACCACATTGCGCATCGGTTCGGGCATCCATTATTCCTTCTACAACCACAGCCCCTTGCGGATGGCATGGCAGTTCCTACGCTTCGCCGGCATCCAGGGTGTCGACGGCATGCTCGTGCGCCTCTTTCAGATCAGTTCGGGCCTGCTATTCATCTTATTTTCCGTCTCAGGCTGGCTTACTGTGACCGAGCGTACGGCAACCAGGCTGCTTCTGTTCAACCTTCTGATCGGGCTGATGGTGATCGCATCTCCCATCGTCTGGTATCACCATAGCACGCTCCTCCTTTTCCCAGTTCTGACCATCATCCTGGACAAAAGTCACCATGTGAGATGGCTGGGCCTAGCTGCCATGCTATTGATCCAGAGCGAGAGAGCCCTGGGAGCCGATGTCCTACCGGCAGGTCTCGTAGCCCTTGTCGGGCAAACAGTGGTCCTACTTGTACTGATCATTCTCTATGGGCGCGATCGCTGGCCAGCGTTGAGGATGCGTCTTTCGCAACGCCCCGCGCTTTGGCAAAGGTACTCCGGGGACGTATAATGAACCTACCACGCATAGATGGCTTATCGACCGATGCGGACACTGTAGATTGAGAGATCATGAAGATCCTGACCGTTAGCGACACTGTCGTCGATTTGGTTCACAGCCCGCTCATCGCCGAGCGGTTCCACGACATCGACCTTATCCTGAGTTGTGGTGATCTGCCCTATGATTACCTGGAATACATCGTCACCATGCTGTCCAAGCCTTGCTTTTTTGTGCACGGTAACCACGTACAGCGGTTGGTGACCTCGGAGGATGGCGATACCAAGGAAGCCCCCGAAGGTTGCACCAACATTCATCGACGATTGGTGAACTACCGGGGCTTGCTGATCGGGGGACTGGAAGGCTCTATGCGCTACCGTGAGGGAGAGTACCAGTACATGCCCTTTGAGATGCGACGCATGATCTGGATGATGACTCCTGGTCTGTGGCTGAACAAAAAGCGCTTTGGACGAGGGATCGATATTCTGGTCACTCATGCTCCACCCCTGGGCATCCACGACGGTCAGGATCTCTGTCACACGGGGTTCGAAACATTCCTGAACTTTATGGATCGCTGGGAACCGCTCTACTTGATCCATGGACACACGCATCTGTACCGCCAGGATGCCACACGCGTGACGCAATACAAGAATACCACCGTAGTAAACACGTATGGATACCAGGTTATCGAAATCGACCAGGCTGTGTTGGACGAGAGAGCTGCCCAGTTACCTACTCGCCAACCTCCTATCCAGACCTAGCCCGGGTCGGCTTCCGCCCTGCTTACCACTTGGCCTGTGCGGATGTCGCATCGATCCGGTCCTGCGAGAACAGGGTATAATGCTGAACCAAAATGAACTAAAGCGCGCTGCGGGCAACGATGCCATAGAGATGGTCTGTCCGGGGATGGTTGTCGGCTTGGGCAGCGGATCGACCGCTCGCCATGCGACCTTGCGCCTGGCCGAAAAGCTCCGGCAGGGTAAGCTACATGACATTGTAGCGGTCCCCACATCGGAAGAGACGGCGCAACTAGCACGGCAAGAGGGAATTCCGCTTGCCACACTGGATGAGCGGGCTGTGGTGGACCTTACCATCGACGGCGCTGACGAAGTCGATGACCACCTCGATGTGATCAAGGGGCTGGGCGGGTACCTACTGCGCGAAAAGATCGTAGCCTACGCGACAAAAAGATTGGTCATTGTGGTCGACGAAACCAAGCTATCGACACGCCTTGGTCTCAAGAGTCCCGTGCCAGTGGAGGTGATCCGCTTTGGCTGGCGCAACACAGAAGCAGCGCTGGCCCGTACAGGCGCACGAACGGTTCTTCGCCTGAGGAATGGGACGCCCTATATCACGGATGAAGGCAACTATATTATCGACTGCTGGTATCGCGGCATTCAGGCTCCAGCGGAGCTATCCTCTTCGCTGAAAGCCATACCCGGCACGGTGGAGCATGGCATCTTCCTTGGTATGGTGCAGACCGTTGTAGTCGCTTCACAGCAGGGCATCCAGCACATCGATCGCTAGCGGCTCCCCAAGCACGGGACCATCAGGGTACATCCCACCTAGTTTTCTCACTCGCAGCCCATGCATTCCATGGGACGGATATGGGTCGGATTTCGCCTTGGAGGCATGGTGTCTCGCTTATCATTGCTCAAATCGGCTGGTCGCCGCCTCGCCGCATCAGTAGCCGTATTGGTCCTCATCGTCTACTTTTCTCTGTTGCTGCAGGAATTGTCGCTGAGGGCGCAGCAGCAGCAGGCTATCCCTTGGGGAGAGGTCGTCGTGCAGGTGGCACGCGAGACATGGGAGTTCGGAGCGGTGATGAGCCGGGGAGACCTGGGCAAAGCGCCAGGACCTTACTCCCCCTTTGGGGCAAGCAAAGCGGTCAGCGATCTCCTCGGTGACTGGGTGATCAATAGCCTGGGGCTGCTTCTCATAGCCATGCTATTCGCTGGCGTCGTAGGTGGCCTCATAGGCGGCTTTGCGGCCGCTCTGCGCCGCCCGGGGGTCTCGCTGGCAGCGGTCCTGCTCTCCATCATAGGGATATCGACACCCAGCTTTTTTCTGGGGATGCTGCTCCAACTGTCCGAGATATCCTTTTACCGTAGTACTGGAGTTCGCATCGTCCCGGTGGGGGGGTTCGGATGGGATGCCCACCTCGTGCTCCCCGTCCTGGTGCTGGCCGCCCGACCGATCGCGCAGATTGCGCGATTGTCTTTCGTCCGTATCTCCAGCATCCTTGAAGAGGACTATGTGCGGACAGCCCGCGCCAAGGGCCTCTATGCGCGCATCGTCTGGCTGATTCACATTTCGCCCAATGCCCTTAACACCATCCTGACGGCCATGGGCACCTCACTGCGATTCTCGCTGAGCAGCTTGCCCGTAGTTGAGTTCATGTTTGGCTGGCCGGGCGCCGGTAGGGCGCTGCTGGAGTTGCTTCGAAACGGAGAGCGCGGGGGCGCAACCGTGCTGGTGCTTATCATGGGGGCGCTGTTCATCGCGGTTAACGTGTTGTTGGAGGTAGTGTATCGTCTGGTCGACCCCCGCCTCCGGCAGAGCGAGGTAGCTCCTCACCTCCAGACCGCGGCATGGGATTGGTTCGCCTCAGCACTCAAGGGCTTCTGGGCCGTGATCACACTGAGCCGCTGGCGTGCACACCGGCAAACGCAGCTTGCCGATCCCCTGCCCCTGGGGGAACTGGCTACGCAGAACAAAGTGCCTCCGGCCAATGGGGATCAGGACGAGGTACACCTGTCGCGAGCCCGCAGGCGCGCGCGAATGCAGGCGATTGCCAGTAACCCAGCCATCCTGCTGGGTGCTCTTCTGGGGTCGCTGCTTCTGGTGGCCATCGTCGCGGGTCCGAGCCTTGCCCCTCACGATGCCCATGTCTCTTCGCCCATGATCGAGATCGCTGGGCAGCAGATCAAGCCTCCCATAGGACCCATGCCCCAGTTCCCCTTGGGCACAGACGCCCAGGGACGCGACGTGCTCAGCCTGTTGCTGACAGGCGCCCGCCGGACGCTCTCGCTGGCTCTCTTTGCCGTGGTGGCGCGGCTCCTGGTCGGGGGAGTGGCGGGATTCCTGGCCGGTTGGTTTTCCGGATCGGTCATGGATCGCGTTATCATGGCTATGGTTGAAGTCCTGGCCGCCTTTCCTTCGCTCCTGCTGGCTATGTTGATCGTCTACGCAGTGGGTATTCGGCAGGGGATGACCGCTTTTGTGGTGGCTCTTGCCTTTGTGGGCTGGGGCGAGGTGACGCAGACCGTACGCAGCCAGGTGCTATCGATCAAGCCCATGGCCTACATCGAGAGCGCCGTATCGGCCGGGCTGACCGAAGGGCAGATTCTAAGCGCTCATGTCTTGCCTAACGTGTGGCCTACCATGGTCAGCCTCGCTTTCCTGGAGATGGGTGGTGTCTTGATGCTCTTGGGTGAGCTTGGCTTCCTGGGTGTTTTCATTGGCGGAGGCTTGGCCGCCGATGGCGAAGCGTTGCCCACCCTGGTCTACTACGATGTGCCCGAATGGTCCGTGATGCTGGCCAACTCCTGGCGCCAGTTCCGGAGCTTCCCCTGGGCCACGCTGTATCCGGCGCTGGCCTTTTTCTTGGCGATCCTGGGATTCACGTTCCTCGGCGAAGGACTCCGGCGATTGACCGAGCGCCTTACCCTGAGCTTCCGTTCCTTGTTCAATCGGTATACCCTGGGCGCGGCGGTCATCGTGTTCTTGGGAGCCAGTTGGATGTTCCAGAGCACAGGATTCGTCTCTCGCTATGCCCCCTCTGCGCAATCATTCCGCACCGAGCGTGCTATCAAAGACATCGCCTACCTAACCGGCGACCACCTAAATGGCCGCCTGAGTGGTAGCAGCGACGCGGATCGTGTGGCGGATTGGATCGCGGGTGAGTTTCAGCGCCTGGGCCTGCAAGCAGCCGGGGAGAACAGCACTTATTTTCAGACCTTTAGCGACCGCTACCGCGACCTTGTGGGAATACCACGCCTGCTCTTCCATGGTCCGGACGGAGAGGCTCTCGAAGCCGAATATGGTCGTGACTGGGTCCGTGAGGCTGGGCCTAATGACGTCGGCGGCTCGGCCCGGGGAGAGGTTATCGTTGTTGAGTCCGGCACCGCGGATGCTTATATGGCCTCTGTGGCAGCGTCTGCGTTGGGAATATCTACGGCAGAGTACGAGCGCCGCGATCGAGTCGTGCTTTACCTGAGCCCGGCCGCCCAGGAGCAAATTCGGTCGCTGGGCCGCGCGGGCCAGATGACCATGACCGATACGCCCCTCGAGGGGAACCGGTATAATCTGCTCACGCGCTCAGACCGCAGGCCAGTGGACACGTTTCCCGCCCTTATGGTGAGCCGCGACATAGTGCAGCGACTTTTGCTCAGTAGTGGGCACGACCTGGCCGATCTGGAGGGGCGTATCGACCACCTTGAGCCCGGCAAAGGTATTTACTTGCCCACTGGCTGGACCGCTGAGGTACAGATCCCTGCACAGCAGAGAGACAGTGTTCCCGTGCGCAATGTGATAGCCTATTGGCCCGGCGAAGACGTTGCTCTGGATAACGAAGCGGTAGTGCTATCGGCCTACTACGACGGGCTTGGGAGAACACCCGAGGGGACTCTGTACCCGGGTGCAAATGACAACGCCAGCGGCGTAGCCGTGCTCCTGGAAACCTTGCGCACTCTCAAGGAGCAGGGCTTTCGGCCCAAGAGGACCCTGATCTTTGTGGCATGGATTGGTGGAGAGCGTTCTCAGACGGTGGACTATGCGTACATTATGAAAGCTCATGCGGGCTTTGCCGAGAGCTACACGGTCGTCGCCGGCATGGAGCTTCAGGGTGTTGGCAGTGGGGCAGGATCCACGGCTGTAATCAAAAGAGCTACCCGCGAACGCCTCACCCGGGTGGTACAGCAATCAGCCCGCACACTTAACAGTCCACTCAGCACCCGAGAGCCGGGCCTGCATGAGGAAAGGAGCACAGGACCCACGCTTGCGCGGCCGATCCCTTCCCTCACCCTTTCATGGTCTGGAAGCGATTACCTCGCCCATACGCCGGATGATACAGTAGAGCAGATCGATCCCGCCAAGATCAACCAGGTGGGCCGGATAACCCTTCTGTCTCTGATGGTATTGAGTAACGATCCAGCCTACTGACCCCACCGCTGTGGGGCGCCCCCCGGGCGCTCGCCTCTTCCACCGTTCTGCGGCGCCATGCAATGACTCCGCTAGCTATTAGCCGCTAGCTAGTGAATAGGGTATACTGGGTAATTAGTGAAGAGCGATCGGGATATGACTGTGCCCCCAGCGAATTGGCGTTCCTCCCGCTCGTTTCCGGTGTCCGAATGATAAGAGATATCGCGTACAGGAGGGCTGGTAGTAGTATGCCGCAGAGAAAGAGGAGCGCACGAAAAGTAGTGCAAAAGCGACCAAGAGCCGATCGCTTGGTGACAATTGCCGTGACTGCGTTTCTGGTCCTCGTGATAGGCGGAGCCGCGGCCTTGCAGCTCACCGCCAATCCCGGCCCTGTGCCAGCACCCCAAGCTCCGGCACAGACGCCAGCTACGGCGATGCCATCGGGTAGCATACAGCGCATTGCCGCGGATAAAGCCAAGCAGCTACTAGATAAAGGTCAAGCTGTTCTCCTCGATGTTCGTTCAACCGAATCCTATCAAGCCGAACATGCTGTAGGCGCGATGTCATTTCCTGAGGGCCAGGAGGCAGCATCGTTCGGCCAGCTACCGGCGGACAAACTGCTCATCTTTTACTGCACTTGACCGGACGAAAGCAGCAGTGCCCGTGTGGCACAGTATGTGGTGGGTCGAGGTGTAGATGCCAAGCGCGTGTACGCACTCCTGGGTGGTTTCGATGCCTGGAGATCGGCGGGGTACCCTATGGAGGGCAACCAGAAATAGCAGGTGCACCCGGTGAGAACCAACTTAATAGGTTAGATTATCATGCTCAAGAAGCTGTCCTCTAGAATTCTTCTCCCCATTGGTCTGCTCATCGTGGCCCTGGCTTTATGCGGATGCAGAGATACAGCGGACGTGAATACGGGTGCTGATGCAGGCCAACGCCAATATGGCAAGGTCGTCCGCGTCTCCCGTGGTTTCTATCGCGCCATCAGCGCGGAGGAACTGGCGGAGATGCTCCAGACTCAAGACCTCATGCTTGTCAACGTGCACATACCCTACGAGGGCGAGATCGAGGGCACAGATGCCTTTATCCCCTTTAGCGAAATCGAAAAGCACCTGGATGAACTGCCGCAGGATCAGAGTGCGACGATCTTGCTCTATTGCCGCAGCGGAGTGATGAGCAGGAACGCAGCCCAGGCGCTGGCACCCCTGGGGTATACTGGGATCCACGACCTCAAAGGCGGCATGAATGCCTGGAAGGCCGCGGGGCACGAGGTTCTGGTCAGGTCAGAGTAGCGAATCTAGCCACTCCCTCCATACCAGCTTTCGCGAGTGAGCTCTAGTCCGGAGCAGCCATCGGGTCCGGGCTTGACCAGGAGAGCCTGATACACATTCGACTGGCCGTGGTCAAAACCATAGGCAGAGCCGGACATGAACAACCGCCACACTCGGTAGGTGGGTTCGGACACATAGTCGAGCGCCCTAACGTGGTTCGCCTCCAACCGACGCACCCAGTGGCGTAGTGTCAGCATATAGTGCTCTCGCAGACTCTCCACGTCCCTAACTTCCAGGCCGGCCTCTTCTGCGGCTCGGAGCGTCACGTTGATGGGCACTACCTCACCGTCGGGAAAAACGTACTTTTCAGAGAAGGTGGGACCCTTGACTAGCGGGGCAGACATGGTATTGGCGATGCCATGGTTCAGGAATACCCCGCCGGATTTGAGCAATTGGTAAGCCTGCTCAAAATACCTGGCCAACAGCGCCTGACCCACATGCTCAAACATCCCTACGCTGACCAGCGCATCATAGCTGCCGGCCCCGCTGACTTGGCGATAGTCCTGTAGCAGAACGCGACACCGATCACCCAGCCCTGCAGCGGCTATCCGCCCATTGGCCAGTTCCACTTGTGGCGCGCTCAGTGTAACGCCCGTCGCATCTACACCAAAATGACG
>CAYQDH010000209.1:0-8994 GCA_964416075.1 uncultured Anaerolineales bacterium
GCGTCTCTTGTTGCCGCAGACTATGATCGCTGCTGGCGCGTCATAGTGCCCCAACACCAAGCCCTGGCGCAGCCTGCGCAGTCTCTCGCGCTCGGTGACGACGACAAACTCCCACGGTCGACGATTGCTCGCCGAGGGGGCTGCCATCGCCGCTCGAAGCAGCTGGGTGAGGTCCTCGTGACTTACGGGCTCGGCCGAATACTTGCGGATGCTGCGCCGACGCAAGATCAAGTCGATGGTTCCCCAGCTTTCTTGTGACATCTGGATGTCTCTAGCCCCACCGCGACTTGACGAACTTTAGTTGCTCTATCTTTTGGTAGCTCCCGCTGTCGTGTTGCATGTAACGATAGATGCGAATCTCCTTTTCAGTCCCTGCCCAGTGGTTGTAGGCGGCGAATACGGTGGAAGGGGGACAAACCTGATCCATCAAGCCCACCGAGAACAAAGCCTTGGACGAAGCCCGCGCGGCCATGTTCACACCATCAAAGTACGACAGGGTGTGGAACACCTGATCTACCTTGTCCCGCTGACAACGCAAGAAGTACGAAATCTCATTGTAGGGATAGGTGTCTACCAACTCGGTAGCGCGCCGGTAGGCGCACAGGAAAGGCACCTCGGGCATGGCTATCTTGGGGATGGGCGAGAGTCCTGCTGCCGCGATGGTAACGCCGCCGCCCTGGCTGGTGCCACTGACAGCAATGCGCTCCGGATCCACGGCAGGGTGTTCAGCGGCGACTTCGATCGCCCGTACCGCATCGCTAAATAGGCGTCGATAGTAATAAGTCTCCGGGTCGAGAACTCCTTTGGTCATAAAGCCGGGATACTGCGGACCACAGCCGTCCGGGGTCGGGTCTGCGGTATCTCCCTTGAGCCAGGACGACCCCTGCCCCCGCGTGTCCATGATCAAATGGGCATAGCCTGCTGAGGACCACAGCAGCCAATCCATCGGAAAGCCTCGGCCGCCGCCGTAGCCGATATACTCGACCACACAGGGGATCTTGCCGGAGCGGCGCCGGGGCAGGTTCAGCCACCCCTTGATGGGCTGGCCTCCATAGCCGCTGAACGTGACGTCGAACGACTCGATGGTCTCGAGATGATAATCGACGGGCTCAAAGCGAGCTGCCAGCGCGTGCTTGCGCGTCTCAGCCAATGTGCTTGCCCAGAAGGAGTCAAAGTCGGCGGGCTCCTCACGCGACGGAAGATAGACTTGGAGTTGTTCGAGCGGCAGATCAAAGAGGGCCATATACCATTCTCCTGGTTGGGTGGGTTGCGGATCTATCCCGCAATGGATGAATGAGGTTAGCGATCTAGAGTCTCTATTGTAGCCAGGCGGGCATTGTTGCGCACGAGCTCTTCAATGGCCAGTTCTGCGTCGTGAACGTGTAGATTGACCGCTCGGGTCGCGTCGATGAGCGCCGTCAATTGCATGCCATACTCCAGGGCGTCCAGGCTGGACCACTTGACGCAGTAATCGAGCGCCAGTCCGCCAATGTAGATGTGCCTCACCGCCCAGCCTTCGAGGATCTCGCGCAGTGGCCGCGCCTGGGCGTCCTGTGCGTGAAACGCCGAATAGGCGTCCGTAGCGGGATCCATGCCCTTGGAGAGAAGCAGTACCTCCTCTGGCAAGAGCAGCGCCGGGTGCAACTCCGCTCCTCGGGTCCCCTGGATGCAGTGTGGCGGCCAGGGTCCCCCAGATTCTGCAAAGTGCGTGGTCTTGGGCGGGTGCCAGTCCCGTGTGGCAACAATGGGCCGATTGCGTTCCTGGAATAGTCTGATGTACTCGTTCAAGCGAGGGATGATTTTGTCGCCGTCGGACACGGCCAAAGCACCACCAGGCATAAAGTCGTTCTGCATATCCACAACAATCAGAACGCTGTGATCTTGCATAGACTAATACCTCCTCTCCTCAATTATACACTACTTGACCCGAATCGGCCACAGAGCGTTCCGCCGATCTGAGGAATATCCAGGATTCACGGATGAGGGGCTGAGGCCGATAGGGGCTAGAGTCGCCTTGAATCACTGGAACAGGTACTAGTGCTTGGTCGACTGTGGCCGCGGCATGCCCAAGCCGGTGCTGGTTGCACGATGTCAATGGCGCATCAAGCCTGCGAACCCTAAAGCGACAAGGGTACCCACTAGCGTTCTATACCGGTGCGTGCCGGCACCTTCTGCTCATAGTAGTGTTTGATCTGGCGCATCTCTGTGACCAGGTCTGCGCGATCAATGATCTCCTGAGGAGCGCGACGACCGGTTAGGACCAACTCAAGGTAGCCGGGCTTCTGATCGAGTAGCGCCAGCACCTGCTCCAGAGTGACCAACCCGAACCAGATGGCCGTGTTGATCTCGTCGAGAACGACGATGTCGTACTTTTCGGAGAGCATCGCCTGCCGGACTCGCTGCAACCCCTCCTGTGCCTGGGCGCGATGTTCGCTCGTGACGTCCTCGCGCCGGAGAAAGGTGGTGTCTCCATATTGCTCAATCGCGATGAAAGGGTTGCCCCGAAGAGCCTCTTTCTCACCGCTGTACTGTGCCTTCATGAACTGGCCGATATAGGTATGCATGGCATGGCCAGAGGCACGCACAGCGAGTCCCAATGCGGCCGTGGTTTTGCCTTTGCCGTCCCCTGTATAGACCTGAATGTATCCCCGTTCCAGCCGGTGGACATGACCGTGCTCATTGTTCTCAACCATCGCCCCTCCTGGTGATATCCTGATCTTCCTCGGCAGCGCCTTCAGGGCGGCGCCTATTAGGCGACCTCGACATCCGCCAACGCTAGCCCTTCCTTGATCGCTCGCAGGTTTGAAAAGCTGGCGCCATCATAGTGCCCAATCGTCAATCCATCTACGCCGCATTGACAGGAGATAACCACACCCTGACGGATCAGCTCGGGCGTGGCTCGGGGGCGCACCCCGATGGCGGAGAGGAAGGGCATATCCTCTCCTACCGCGCGACGCACGGCTAGCAGCCAACGCCGCTTACCCTCCAGCCTGGCGGGGTCACCGCTCTGTTCCGAATAGTCCGACGATCTGATGGAGTCCAGATGCGGCTTGAGTGCCCGTAGGTCGAGACCGTTAAGTTCCTGGCTGGCTGCAATATAGGCATTAAGACGAAGATCGATGGTGGGACGGATGCCATGGATGCGGTCGTGGATCTCTGCAAAAAAGCGGGTCAGCGAATCACGACGGAACAGGAGCCAGCGATGGAGCGCCGGTTGCTCCAGCAGTAGGGCGGTCGCTGTGGTATTGGACCCCTGCAATAAGGCCAACTCGTGAGCCTGCTCCAACGACGGGTGGGCTATCGTGTCGGCCAGGGGCCGGAGCGCTTGCTGGATCTCTGCAAGGTCCACGCCCATCTCGGCGGCCGCCCGATGGCAGGCGTGGCAAAAGCAGCCGCTCAACGTGGTGGCCCACAGGCGCGCCGCCTCGTGGGTGAAGGATCGCCCGCTGCCAAAGGGCGTGGCGAAGGGGATCAAGCAGGTCTGAACATAATCGATATCATAGTGCGTCGTCAGATCGGCGAAAAGCCCACCTACGTATTCCTTCACATCCGGGTTGTTTGGGCAAAGTAGCTTGCCGAGCCGCTCGCCGTAGATATTGCGCTGGACGCAGTCTGCGAACTCGGTCGCCGCCCGATCTTCATCCAACAAAGTGTGCGACAACTCGGCGCCTGTTTTCATGTCCCGTCGCCTGACTGCGTCAATGAGTGTTTTCAGCCAATCATGCCCTTGGAGAAAAGAGCGCTGGCTCGTGCGCGGCGTGATTCGCCCGTAGAAGCTGGGATCGGGCCGAAAGTAAGCCGTGCTGTCCTCGGGGGAATAGGTCTTGCGCACAGGATTGTGAGGGTAAAAATAGTCGGTGAGCGGGCGTTTCTCATGATGCATCACGGCGATCAGGTAGACGGAGTTTGTGGCTGTCATCTCTTGGAGGTTGTCCAAGATGCGTTCAATGCCTTCGTCGGCCAAATCCCAGGCATAAAGGCTGGACGAGATCTCGCGCAAGAACATGCTGATACCTCCCTACCCCAAGTTAGCCAACAGGCCGGCCGGGCAGATGTGATGAGGACCGCCGTCGGCCGGTCGTGCCAGGATGTTACAAGCAGGTTAACCAATCAACTGGATTCTATGAGGGCCAGAGAGAGGTGTCAACCCCACGGTTCGGTCTGGCCCGGTTTCGGCAATCACTAGACCTATGCTATACTGGGCGAGATGACGTCATACTCTGGCGTCATGGTCAAAGACACGTTCTTGATGATTGGCACTCATTGCAGGGTGGAATCTCTAGTTCTCGCGGGTCAGGCATGTGGATTCCTCCTTGCGACCGATGTAGGGAAAAGTGACTGTGGCATGCTGGTAGATAACCTGGCGCTGCTTGTTGGCGTACTGCTTGTATCGGGCCTGGTATGTGGCGTGACCGGCTTTGGTTTCGGGCTGGTAGCTATGGGCGTCCTGGTTGCCATCATGCCTGTACAGGATGCCACAGTAATCGTGTGCGTGGCGTCACTCCTCATTTCCGTGCTCAATGCCTGGACTGTGCGTGACTCAATCCGCTGGCGCGAAATTGCACCGTTGTTAGTGACGGCGATTCCAGCCGTGGGGGTCGGCGTCTATCTCCTTACGCGACTTGACACGCACGTGCTACAGATGGGCGTAGCAGCCATGATTCTGGCGGGGTGTGTGGTAACGCTCTGGGCTCCACGCCGCGCACTGGTACAGGGCCCTGTTCCGTGGGCCTATGTGGCGGGAGCCTTTGGCGGCATGTTTGGTGGTGCTCTGGGCACTGGCGGTCCCCCCGTCGTGCTGTACGCATTGCTAAGGGGGTGGGACAAGTCCGGCACCAAAAGCGCTATCGCCATGTACTTTGTGATCAGCAACCTGTGGCGACTCGCACTGCTGATCACCACAGGCGTAGCTAGAAGAGAGATGATCCAGACCGGAGCGCTGATGCTGATCCCGGTGATGCTCGCCTCCTACCTGGGGACACTCATTTTCGCGCGACTCAGTACGCCGATGTTTCGCTATGCTGTCATGGTGCTCCTAGTGGGCCTGGCTGCCAAGTCATTTCTGGCTTGAGCGTCATGACAAACTCCGCAAGTGACGGGATCTCCGGCTATGGCGCTATTCAGTAGCCTGTTCCTCAACAACGTTCTGCCTGCATTTCTGATCATCGGGGTCGGCGTTCTGCTCGATCGCTTGCTCAAGGTCGACAAGAAAAGCCTATCTCGGGTGGCCCTCTATGTGCTTGTGCCGAGCCTGGTCTTTACCTCGGCAAACCAGTCCGAGGTCGATCCCGGCGCTATGGGCCAGATGATCCTATTCGTCCTGGTATTGACGATCGTCCTGGTGCTTGTCAGCCTGGCGGTGGGCGCGCTCTTGCACTGGCCGCATCGCACCGTCGATGCCCTGGTGCTGAGCGTGGCCTTCGTCAACGCCGGTAACTTTGGCCTGTCCGTGATCCTATTCAGCTACGGAGAAGCAGGACTGGATCTCGGCGCGGCGTTCTTTGTGGCCACCAATGTCCTGGGAAACTCGCTGGCTGCCCTTTTCGCCTTGCGCGGTAAGAGTAAGGGCTGGCGGGCACTGCTGGAAATCCTAAAGCTGCCCGGCCCTTATGCTTTTGTCGTGGCCTTGCTGCTGCGTGGCCTGCATATCGATATGCCTACTCCTATCTTGAGGGCCGTCTCGCTGATCGGGCAGGCTGCCGTCCCAGTGATGCTGATGATGCTGGGCCTTCAGCTTTCACAGACGCGGCTGGGAGGGCGTTATGCGCAGGTTGCGGTGGGTGTCGTGCTCCGATTGGGAGTGGGCGCCTTGATCGCGATTGGCCTGGCGCCGCTGATGGGGTTGCAGGGCTTGGCCCGCAATGTGGCCATCGTCCAGGCTTCGACACCGACCGCTGTAACGTCGGGGCTGATGGCCATCGAGTTCGATGCCGACGCTGACTATGTGGCCAGTGTCATCTTTGTATCCACCCTGCTGAGTGGCTTGACCATTACGCTCTTGCTGCTCTGGATCGGATAGAGACCATGAAAGACCCTGTGATTTATCTCGGAAAGGTTCCCCTGAATGGAGATCTGATCCTGGCGCCCATGGCGGGCTACTCGGATTTGCCTTTTCGACTTATCTGCCGCGAGATGGGATCGGCAGCAAGCTACACGCCATGTATGCAAGAAGGGGCGATGCTGCATCGAGGCCGGCGGCGCGACGAACGTATCGATTTCCGGGATGAAGAGCGCCCCGTGGCCATGCAACTCCTGGGCAAGGATGAAAACGAGCTCGTCAAGGCGGCGCTGTGCGCGCAGGACCTGGGGGCGGACATCATCGACCTGAACTTGGGCTGTCCGGTGCGGCGCGTGGCCTGGCACGGCCGGGGCGCGGCCTTGCTGCGGGATCCCCTGCTCATCGGTCGCCTGACCAGCCGCGTTGTTAGCGCTGTGTCCGTGCCGGTCACGGCCAAAATCCGCTTGGGTTGGGACGAGTCATCGCGCAACTATTGCGAGGTGGCTCGTATACTGGAGGACAGTGGCATCTCGGCGATCACGGTTCACGGGCGAACCAAAGAGCAGGGCTATAGTGGCCAGGCTGACTGGAAGGCGATCGCTGAGGTGAGTGCCCTGGCCAAGGTGCCAGTGATCGCCAATGGTGACGTGCGCATGGTGTCCGACATCGAGGCTATCAAGAGCGTCACTGGCTGCCGCGTCGTCATGATCGGGCGCGGCGCCGTGGGGCATCCTTGGATATTCGCACGCCGTGACGTGGCCGATGTCGGCTTTACGGAGCGTCAGGCTATGATCCGGCGCCATCTTCAGGATATGATAGCTTATTACGGAGAACGAGTCGCGTTACTTGTCTTTCGCAAGCACATAGTGCACTATGTGCGAACTATGGACGACGCGACCAGCAGGCGAAATGCCTTAGTGGCTTGTCGAACGGCGAACGAGCTTTATGCTCTGCTGGACTCTTTCGCCGGCTCATCATAGTCGCAGACATCGAGGCGCTCGGCAGAGCGGCCTTAGGCATAGAGACATATAGAGGGTAAGGAGGATTCACATGGAACAGAGATACCTAGGAAATTCGGGGTTGATGGTCAGTGTCCTGGGCTTGGGATGCTGGCCGCTAGGTGGTGGCTGGGGGTGGGGAGACCAGGATGAGCAGGAATCCATTCGAACCATTCACGCTGCACTGGATGCGGGTATCAATCTGCTGGATACGGCCGAGGCGTACAATGATGGCCACAGCGAAGAAGTCGTAGGGCTCGCCTTGCGTGGAAGGCGCGATCAGGCCATCGTGGCCACCAAGATATCACCGAGCAATGCCGAGCCCGCAACGCTGCGCGCACACTGCGAGGCCAGCCTTAAGCGATTGCAGACGGATTACATCGATCTCTATCAGGTACATTGGCCCATCGATCCGCCTATGGTGGCTGATGCTTTCGCCACTCTGCGCGACTTGCAGAACGAGGGCAAAGTGCGGGCCATCGGCGTTAGCAACCACGGCATCGAGCAATTGGGGCAAGTGGCGACGACCGCGGTGCCTGTGGTGAGCAATCAGCTGTGCTACAACCTGCTATCGCGGGCTATCGAGTTCGAGATCCTGCCGTACTGCCAGGAGCACGGTATGGGCACCCTCACGTATATGGCGTTGATGCAGGGGCTGCTCACGGGCAAATACCTATCGATCGACGACGTGCCCCCGTTCCGCACGCGCACGCGGCATTTCAGTGGTGCCCGACCTGGATCGAGACACGGCGAAGAGGGCGCCGAGGTAGAGACATTCCAGGCTCTGGCTGAGATTGGTCGCCTCGCCCGTGAGGCTTCAATCCCTATGGCTGACGTAGCCATCGGCTGGGTGCTGGCTCAGCCGGGCGTTACATGCGTTCTAGTAGGGAGCCGTAACCGCCAACAGCTCCAGGAGAACCTGCAGGCTGCTTCGCTATCTCTGGCTCCCGATCTGGTGCTCCAGTTGAGCCGGGCCACCGAAGCACTCAAGCTCAAGATGGGCTCGAACCCCGACTATTTCCAGGGAGAGGAGAATCGCCGGACGCACTGAGGCCCCCACAAATTCTCCATATCTTGTCCACAATATCTTGGCGTCTGTATGGCATAATTAGGACAAGCTATGGGGTTAGAGAACGACCCCAGCAAACCAAAAGGGGGATATTTCATATGCGTAAGCTGTTGGTAGTTTTGGCGGTGGTGGCTGCATTGAGCCTACTGATTGTGGGTACAGCCTTGGCACAGGGGCCGGTTGAGCGGCCGAACACGCCTGGTACTCCTCAGTTTCAGGATGAGGACGGCGATGGCGTGTGCGATGTCTGTGGCAATACCCAACGAGGCCAGATGGGCCGTCGGGGAGGGGCAGCGGGCCAGGGCGGCCTGATGATGGGTGGCCGTTGGAATGGGGTCACGCTTCTGTCCACCGTGGCCGAGGCGCTGGACAGCATGTCCGTGCAGGATGTGTGGGCTGAGTTGCAGGAGGGAAAGACCCTTAGAGAGGTTATTGTTGATAGGGGCGAAGATCCAGAAGCCATCGTTAACCAGTTCGTCGCTGCTCGCGAGGCCGTTCTCGACCAACTGGTTGAGGATGAGAGGATTACGCAAGAGCAGGCCGATCTGATGCTCGAGCACCTGCGCGAAGAGGCGACTGAGCATCTGGACGAGTCGGAGTTCAACTGTGGTATGGGGCGTCAGAATGGCGAAACACCCAATTCGGGCGCTTTTGGCAGACGCGGCGGCCGCGGCGGCCGTGGAGTCACCCGGATGGGCACGAGCGCCTAAGAGTCTCCAAGCAGCAAGATGGGGCACCAGGATCTCTGGTGCCCTTTTTTGTGCCTCGACGTGGCTGTCAAAGCCACCCGTGTTTGGCCCGTGTCTTGCGCCGCCATCTGGGCAGACGATGGCGGCCTTCTGATTGAGGAAACACCTCGCCCGTAAGCCGTGGGTCGCTTGACGGTTGCGATAGCGTGGGCTATTCTTGCCGTATTCCGATAGCTACAG
>CAYQDH010000210.1:0-8984 GCA_964416075.1 uncultured Anaerolineales bacterium
GGCTTGCCGCTGCGGTTGTTGACCCGGTGGATCATCGTCCCCACCCCGAGGGGGCCCTCCGATACCTGCTCGAGCTTTATATCCGGGTCCCATCGCGGGTGGTTGCGGACGTGTTCGTCCGCGAAAAAGTGGAATACCTTGGCCAAAGGCCGGTCGATCACCTCTGAAACCTCTATTTGTAGTGCCATCGTTTCTGTCCTTGAGCATTTGCAGAGCTGCCCGTGTGACGCACTGCGTCAATCGGGCGCGATGTTCTGGTTGAGCCGGAACAAGTTCGTCGGATCGTACTTGCGCTTGAGCGCCTTCAGGCGGTCGTACTTTTCCGCGCCGTAGGCCTGCCTGATCCGCTCCTCGCCCTCTTCCATGAGAAAGTTCACATAGACGCTGGTATGGTAAGGCCCCAGCGCGGACCAGTAGGCCCGCGCCCACTCCCGTTCCCTCTCGAACCCCTCGGCGAACTCGCTGTTGCCGTTGATGTTAAAGGTGAAACCGGCATGGCGCCCATTGAAGGCCGTCTCGTTCTGGTCCACACGGGCGACGGCGCCTCCCATCTGCCAGAGAGCGATGCTCGTGATCGGGGACACGATGCGCCGTCCATGCTCCACCATGATATCGATGATGTCGTCGTTGAGCTCGGCCACATCGCAGGACCGCACATAGTACCAGTTGCCGTGCCGAAACGAGGGGTCGAACATCCGCTGATGCTGCACAAAGGGCTTGGGCATGCACAGGTCGAGCACTGGCGATGCGAATGCCTTGAGGGGCCGCAGGATTCTTTGGCCGTCCTCGACGGGACCCGTATAGCAGGCGACGATGCCCAGCACGAGCTTGCCCACCAGGTCGTGGGGAATGCCCGGCAGCGCTGGCGCTTTGCGCTGCACGACGATGGTCATGAGCTCATCGGGACTATCGGCGATCCAGTCGCGGTAGAACCGCAAGACCCTCGGCGCATCCTCCATCGGCCAGAAGACGGGGCCGGCCATCACTTGGGGGCCCAGCGGGTTCAGGCGGTACTCGAACTCGGTCACGATGCCAAAGTTGCCCCCTCCGCCGCGCACGCCCCAGAAAAGGTCCGAGTTCTCCGTGGCGCTGGCCTTCAGGAACTCGCCCTGCGCCGTGACGAGGTCGACGGACTGCAGGTTGTCGATGGTGAGCCCGTGCTTGCGTTGGAGCCAGCCCGTGCCACCTCCGAGCGTAAGCCCGGCGATCCCCGTGTGGCTGACGATCCCCGCAGGGGTCGCCAGCCCGAAAGCCTGCGTCTCGCGATCGAGCTCGCCGAGGAGAACGCCTGCCTGCGCGCGGACCGTCTTGCCCTCGGGATCGACACGCATCCCCTTGATGGGGCCCAGGTCGATGACGATGCCGCCATCGCACACCGATAGCCCCGGAAAGCTGTGTCCGCCCCCACGGACAGCGGTAAGCAGCTCATGCTTGCGCGCAAAGCGTACGGCTGCCATGACATCGGCGACCCCCGTGCATCTGGCGATGAGCCCGGGATGCCGGTCGATCGAGCCGTTCCACACCTTACGATGCTCGTCGTAGCCGATATCCGCAGGGCGTATGATCTCACCGCGGAACGACGCCCTAAAGGCATCCACAGATGCGTCGTCGATAGTACCCGCCCTGTCGTTCTTGTTCATGCCATCCCTCCTAGAACCGCTGCCGGCAACGCTACGCCGACCAACCCCACTGGCAAACAGGCTGCCGCGTGCATCTCATCCTCAAGCGTGGCCTATAATTACATAATAGCACGTCCGCCGCCGCCTGCCATCGGCCAAAGGGCCGATGGGGGGTCATCCTTGCTGGCTGGCGATGCAGCGGTGTGACAGCTCGGCTACCCTAGATTCTGCGGCTGCAACGGCCCCGGGCGGCCTGCCCGCATGGTATGTCGCTTGACCACCCCGGCCGATCCCGTATACTCGCTTTCATGAGCACACACAACGCCGCTAGACCGGGCGGATGGTCCGGTCGTCCCCCGCGCTTTTCCAAGACCGCACTCGGGCCCTCACGACGGCGATCTATGATCCATGCGGTCCATCTTGTCATTCGCGCCCTGATCTTGGGCGCGCTGCTGGCCTGCCAGGGTCCCTCCGCCGTCAGCCCCACGGCCAACGGGGCGCCCACCGCCACGCAGCAAGAGGCCGCCGCTACGCTGCTGGCACCCTCCGTCGCCCCGGCCACCTCCGCGCCTACGGCGCCGCCCACGGCGCAGGCCACGAGCGAGCGCTCGGAGGCGCATCTCCCGTTGCTGCAGGGCGGGAACGGCACGCCCACCGGCGAGGCCTACCCCTACCCCTTGCCGGCCACGCCCACACCATCCGCCAGCGCTACCGCCGCCCTGACGGCCACCCCGGGACCATCCCCCACCCGCACGACCAGGCCCACCAATACGCCCATCCCCTGGCCCGACCCGCTGGACCAGCCCAGCGCCAGCAAGCTCGGTCTGCACGTGCAGTGGAACAATTCCCACGACATCATGAAGTACATCCGCAACTACCGGCCCGCGGTGGTCAAGGGCATGGACGACCTGGGCTTTATGGCCGAGGTCAAGGAGGCCTCGCCCTCCACCGTGACGGTGGGGCGCCTCAGCGTGGACGAGCAGAACACCGAGGGCGACCCTCTGGAGCGGGCGCGCGCCTATGTGGCCATGAACCTGGAGGCCTACAAGAGCAGCCCGGGGGTGGATTATTGGGAGGGGCTGAACGAGCCGGGGGTGCGCGGGCGCATGGATTGGTACGCCGCCTTTGAGGCAGAGCGCGTGCGCCTGATGGCCGAGCAGGGCCTACGTTGCGCGGTGGGGGCTTTTTCCACCGGCACACCCGAGTACGCAGAGATCGAAGCGTTTCTCCCCGCCATCCGCGCGGCCAAGGAGCACGGCGGCATCCTCACTCTGCACGAGTACGACGCGCCCACAGTGGACCGCTCCGTGGGCCAGGGGATCCCCGGCGCGGCCGCCTACCCCGATCGTGGGCCACTGGCCCTGCGCTACCGCTACTGGTACGAGGATTTCCTCGAGCCGCGCGGCCTGGTCATTCCCCTGGTCATCTCCGAGGCGGGGGTGGACGGCATCGTGGCCAATCGCCCGGGGCCCGAGGGGCGCGGCTGGCGCGATTTCAGCACCTACTGGTCCAAGCAGGGCCTGGGGGGCGATGACGTGCAGACCTACCTTTCGCAGCTCGCCTGGTACGATGGCGAGGTGCGAAAGGATGATTATGTCCTGGGCTTTGCCGTCTTTACTGCGGGCGCCATGAACGACGACTGGCGCAGCTATGACATCACGTCCATCCTGCGCCACATCGCGCAATACGTCGTCAAGTTAAAGTGATCCGTTTGTAGTACCGCCGTCAGGCGGGTTTCGCGCCCTAATGCGCGTACCAGATGAGGAATGCATCGTTCGTAGTACCGCCGTCAGGCGGGTCCGGGAGGCAAGAGATGCCCTTTGCAGACAAGTTCCGCGCCATGATGGATTTCCCCTTCCCAGGCGACACCCTCGGAGAGATGACTGTGGAGAGCGTGGAGGTAGGCCACGAGGGCCGCGCCCCTGGCGTCTATGGCTACCCCATACGCCTGGTGCTGCGCGGGCCGGGCGGGCAGGCCGGCGTGTTGCGCGCCGTCAAGCCGCTCTTTGCCAAACGCTGCACCACCTTCTCCGGCTTTGGCACCCCTTACCAGCTCTGGTTCGGCAAGCCCGCCGTGGAGAACCTGGGGGACTCGCGCTATGCCGTGACCCTGGAAGGGGCCGGGGCGCGCGTGCACCTGAAGGAGGACCTGGCGCGCTTTCTCGATTTCCTCGCCAGCGAGGGCCAGCTCGCGGGCGCCGCTGACCCCGCCGCGCGCGCTGCGCTGATCGAGGACTATGTCGCGCGCTACCAGGCCGAGGTGGGGCGCCTGGTGGGCCGCTATCGCACGCGCATTCGCAAAAGCGAGCGCAGCCAAGGACAAGGCTAGTCAGAGTCTGCAGATGGTCGTCGTGCTACAGTTGCTCATCCATTGAGATAAGGAGCGTTGACCATGGGTGTATCGAAGCGCCTACTGGCTCGCCGCATCGACGCACTACTGCTTGCCCTGTTGCTCCCCCTCTTTGCCCGGTCGTTGGGCCTGCCGATGGCCTTGGCCGATACGCCGAAGGAGTCCTGGGCCTCCCTTGTGGTCCAGGTGCCCACGGTGGCTCCGACGCTTTCCCCAGGGATAAGCTCAGCCACGCTTGAGGGGCTACTCCCGCTCACGCCTGGGGACGTCGCTCTGGCGCCGACCCCGCACGCCGCTCTTGCCCATGGGCGTGGTTACCTGCCGCCCCCCTTCGATACCAGTCACCTGAACAATTACCCGCCGCCCGCGCCGGGCTTGGACCTCGCCTCGCGCTGGGATTGGCGTGAGCAGGGCAAGGTGACCCCCGTGCGAGACCAGGGCGCCTGCGGTGCTTGCTATGCCTTTGCCACCCTGGGGAGCCTGGAGTCCCAGCTGCTGATCAGCGACGGCGCCCTCTATGATCTCTCCGAGAACAACCTGGCCGAGTGCAGCTATGAGCAAAGGGGCTGCAACGGTGGGAATATCTGGACCACCGGAGATCGACTCAGTCAGTACGGGGCTGTTCTCGAATCGTGCGACCCCTATAATCCGCTGGACCAGGCCTGCAACACCGCCTGCCCGGCGCTGCTGGTGGCCAGCGAAGTGTGGGTGCTCGGCGGCAGCGCCGTGCCGCCCACCGATGTGCTCAAGGGCTGGCTGCAGACCTACGGCGCGCTCTATGTGTCTATGGCTGCGGGGACCATCTCCGATGCCTGGGGCCAGGAATTCAGCAGCTACAACGGCTCGTACACGCTGTACCAGCCCATGGCCTCGCCCAGCCTGAACCACGCCGTTACCCTGGTGGGGTGGGATGACAGCCTCGTGCATGCCGGGGGCAGCGGGGCGTGGATCGTCAAGAACAGCTGGGGCACAGACTGGGGTGGAACGTGCGGCTATGGCTCGGAAAGGGGCTATTTCACCATCGCCTACGGCTCGGCTGGGCTCGGCAGCAGTCCGGCGCTGGTGCGCGACTGGCGCCCCGCCGACTCGGCCGCCAAGCTGCTCTATAACGATGAGGGCGGCATGCAGGGCTGCGTGGGGTGGAATGGCGTTAGTGCGCCGTACGGCCTCGCCCGCCTGACCCCGCAACAGAACGGCAATGCCACGCATGTGGAGATCTGGACCCTGGGCCCTACCACGGCGCACATCGCCATCTACGACGCCTTCAATGGGCAGGCGCCCTCGGGGCTGCTGTGGCAGGAGCAGGGCGTGAGCTTGGAGCATGCTGGGTATCATAGCGTGGCTGTCGACGCCCCCGTGGCGGTGCAAGCGGGCAACGAGGTCTATGTGCAGGTCAGGTTCGGCACCGCGGACACCTATTGTTCTTTGCCCGTGGATGCGGTGGGCCCGGTCACGGCTAACCATTCTTTTATCAGCTCTTCGGGCGCTTCAGGCTCCTGGACCGACTTGAGTACCGCGGACCAGCCCCTCGATATCAGCATTCGCCTGCGCATGGAAAGCGGTGGCGTAACCTCCACGCCCACGCGGACTCTCTCGCCTACGCCTACGCGCACCGCATCGCCCACACCCACACGCACTGCATCGCCTACGTCCACAGGGACCCTCTCGCCCACGCCCACACGCACCGCATCACCCACATCCACGCGTACCCTCTCGCCCACGCCTACACGCACCGCATCGCCTACGTCCACGGGGACACTGTCGCCCACATCCACGCTGCCACCTGTTAGCGCCACGCCGACGCCCACACCCACCCCGGGCACGCCCACCGCCGGGTTCGAGTGGCGGGCGGAAGCGGAGGCCGGCGTGATCACCGCGCCGATGGTCGTCAGCCAGAGCAACTCGGCTTGCGGCGGGCAATACGTCTCGTCCGAGGCGAGCAACAGCGGCCAAGCCTCCTTTTCCCTGGCGATTCCCCATGCCGGCAACTACTACCTGTGGGCCCGGGCCAAGGGTGCCGGCTGGAACGCTAACTCGTTCTCTGTAACCCTGGACAGCGCCGACCCCATCCACTACGAGGTGCCCCAATTCGGGGGGCAGTGGGCTTTCGGTTGGGACCGGGTGCATGCGGAGGATGAGCCCGAGGACCCATTCTGGCTGGCGGCGGGCGCCCATACGCTATCCCTCGGCGGCCGCGAACCCAACTCGGCTCTCGACGCCGTGCTGCTCACCAGCGACGCCGGCCGTGTGCCCAGCGACTGCGGCGTCACGTCCACGCCCACTGTGACGCCGACCAAGGCCTCGCTGAGCACTGCTACGGCAACCAATACGTCTCGCCCCAGCACAGCGACGCCCACGCATACGCCCCGCCCGCCCCTGGAGCGGCGTCTATGGCTGCCCATGATGCTGCGCCAGGCGTCGGCCGTGGCCCTGCGACTTGAACTCAGCCCTCGGTGGCCCATCCCTATGCCATCGCGGAATGCGGCGCAAGCTGCCCTTGCAGGGGCAGCGAGGGGTGAGAGTTCCGCACCCTCTGGGCCACCCCCCAGAGTGCCAAGGACTGCCAGTGGCCAGGCCGACGGTGGGTTGGCTCCGTCCATGCATCTTATGCGAGGAGCGTAGACCATGGATAGCCTAGATCGTCCGCTGGCTCGCCATCTTGTCAGGTTGTTGTTCTTTATCCTGCTGCTCTCCCTCTTGGCCTCTCTGTCGGGCCTACCTTTGGCTCTTGCCGAGGCGCCCCGGCCCGCCACGACCCCGCACCCCTTCCTGGCGCAACCCACGCACGCGCCCAGCGGGCCGCTGGCCCCACCCGTGAGACGCGCACGGCTGTTGCCTGCATCCGGCCCGCAGGCGGCGCCCGCCGCGGGGCGCGGCTATGTGCCGCCCCCCTTCGATACCAGCCACCTGAACGACTACCCCGAACCCTCGCCCGGCCTGGACCTGGTCTCGCGCTGGGACTGGCGCGAGCAGGGCAAGGTGACCCGCGTGCAGAACCAGGGCAACTGCGGCTCGTGTTATGCTTTTGCCACCTTGGGGAGTATGGAAGCCCAGTCGCTCATCCGCGACGGCACGCGATACGATTTCTCGGAGAACAACCTGGCCGAGTGCAACTATGAGCAGACCGGCTGCGATGGCGGAAACATCTGGATCACCGGCAACCGGCTGAGCACCTATGGGGCTGTGACGGAGGCCTGCGACCCCTACAGACCGGCGGACCAGGCCTGCAACACGGCTTGCCCGGCGCTGCTGGTGGCCAGCGAGGTGTGGGTGCTGGGGGGCAACGCCGTGCCCAACACCGACGTGCTCAAGGGCTGGCTGCAGACCTACGGCCCGCTCTTTGTCACCATCGATGCGGGAACTCCCTCCAATGCCTGGGGCCAGGAATTCAGCAACTACAACGGCTCGTACACCCTCTACCATCCCACGACCTCACCCGACCTGAACCATGCGGTGCTCCTGGTGGGCTGGAACGACGACCTGACCCATGCCGGAGGCAGCGGGGCGTGGGTCGTCAAGAACAGCTGGGGCA
Organism: uncultured Anaerolineales bacterium; assembly: GCA_964416075.1. Taxonomy (GTDB): domain Bacteria; phylum Chloroflexota; class Anaerolineae; order UBA1429; family UBA1429; genus CAYQDH01. The sequence goes on from CAYQDH010000210.1 coordinate 7,502, forward strand.
CGAGTTGGGGCGGAACGTGCGGCTATGGCTCCGAAGGGGGCTATTTCACCATCGCCTATGGCTCGGCGGGGATCGGCAGCAATCCGGCGCTGGTGCGCGACTGGCGCCCTGCGTCGAGCGCCGGCAAGCTGCTCTATCTCGACGAGGGTGGGGTGCAGGGCGGCGTGGGGTGGCAGGGCACCTACGGACCCCATGGCCTGGCCCGACTCACCCCGCAACAGGGCGGCTCTGCGACCCATGTGGAGGTCTGGACCCTGGGCCCCGGCTCGGCGGACATCGCCATCTACGACTCGTTCAGTGGCCAGGCCCCCTCGGGGCTGTTGTGGCAGAGACAGGGCGTCAGCCTGGGCCATGCCGGGTATCATAGCATCGCCATCGATGCACCGGTGGCGGTGCAAGCGGGCAACGACGTCTATGTGCAGGTCCGCTTCAACACCACGGGCGTGTACGATGCGATTCCTGTCGATGACAAAGGGCCCTCCAGCGGCGGCCAGTCCTTCGCCAGCCTATCGGGTGGCGCCGGCTCGTGGGTGGACCTGGCAACGCTGAACCCTCCGCTGGATATCGGCATTCGCCTGCGCGTCGGCGGCTCGACCGTGACACCCACCTTCACGCCCAAGCCTGGCTCGCCCACACCCACCGTCACCCCTCGCCCACCGACCAAGACGCCGACCACGGGGCCCTCACCGGTGCGCAAGCCCGTGTACTTGCCTCTGATGCTGCGCCAGTGGACGGTAACGACCGCGCCCACCGCCACCCATACCCCTGGGCCGGTCATCCCCACGGCGACGCCCACCGAGCAGGCCGGATTCGTCTACTTGTTGTCAAACCACCTGGGCTATTTCGACGACGTCGGTGGAGCCCATATCGTCGGCGAAGTGCAGAACGACTCGGGCGCTTACGTCAGCATGATCCAGGTGACGGCCCAGCTGTACGCCGAGGATGGCGCCTGGTTAGCCGAGTATACCGACTATGCCCCGCTGGACAACCTGGCGCCCGGGCACAAGACCTGCTTCCACCTGGCGTTCGACCCGCCCTACGGCCTGCATGGCTATGAGCTGGGTCCCCTAGAGTACTATGCCGGGGGCGAACCCTCACCACAGCTGGAATTCACGGACCATAGCGGCACTTACGACCCAGATTCGGGCTGGTTCTGGCTCGAAGGTGCAGTGAGGAACCACGAGGCCGAGGCGGTCGAAGCGGTCAGGGTGGTGGGCGCCCTCTACGACGAGAACTTGAGGGTCATGGGCTGCGACTCTTGCTACGTCGACAGCCTGGACCTGGGCCCCGGGGAAAGCAGCACCTTTGGGATGGCCTATACCGATTTCGACTATGAATATGTGGCTTGGTACACCATTTGGGCCGAGGCCCAGTGGCCGTAACCCGATGTGCATCGCCCCCCCTTCTCCCACGCCGTTCTTGGGACCTGGGGCCGCTGGGCTACCCTTGCTAGCTCCTTTCTCATGGTTTGGAGGCCACCTCC
>CAYQDH010000211.1:0-7192 GCA_964416075.1 uncultured Anaerolineales bacterium
TGTACCCATCGAGTGACCCTTCGAGGATCGCGCCCGATGGTGTGGTTATCCTTCATGATCGCTTCCACGCGGCAATGGCGCGTCAGGCGAAAAGCCTGTCGCAAGCCGGCTCGGATGCGCTCCTCATCGAACGAGGGCATGGCCAGGTCGCTGGGCGCGGGCTTGAACGATAGTATGTAATCGGCGCCCAGCACCTCGGCCATACTGGCCAGGTTTGACCAGGGAGAGATGGAAACTCGCCGCAGGCGCGGTATCTGCTGGACGTAACGCCAGCGCGCATTCAACGGCTCGCAACAGCCGTAGCAATTCAGCCCAAAACGCTCCAGGATGGGCAACTGGTAGGGCAACACGAACTCGGCGAACATAGCCGGCGACACGCCTACCGTCTCCTGGCTTTCGGCGAACCCCCACATGTCACAAGGGCGCACATGCCCGGCATAATCCGGCTGGGGTAGCTCATGGCTCCAGCCAAAGCCGCCCGAGCCCACGTACGTACCATCATTGTTCAGGCTCAGGAGATCGTTCTGTTCCAGCCACTCGAGCTTGGCCAGGTGCCCGTCACGCAGAAAAGCCATCAGGCGGTGGAGCTCGTCGGGGTGCTCGATCATATCGAGCATGAATTGCTCCAGCCCCCGCAGGCGTATCGTGGTCCAGGTCATCCCCAGCGTCCACCACCATGCGCTTTTCAGGCGTACCGTCAGGAGATCCCCCAATGTATCCTGCGCCAAAGCCTGCACCCGACCCGTTGCCTCGTAGTCGATGGTCATCTCGGGGAAAGAAAGCTTGCCAAGGTCGGCGTAATCCTTGAGCGGAGCGTCCCAGACATAGGAGCCCCCCTCCTGGCCGCCGATGCGGGTGTCGTGCATGCCCCAGTCGCCCTCGGTGTAGACATACCCGACATTGAAAAAGGGCTCGATCACGCGATCATCGTTCATCGCGCTGCCCCAGTAGATCTCTTTGCGCAAGGCCATCTCCCACCCTCGGACCAAGGATCCGGCGCATTCCATCTGCTCAGGAGTGATGATCTCGTTCCAGCCGTTTTCCGGATCGCAGAAGACCAGGGGACGCGTCGCTTCCAGGGCGTTATGGGCGTACCACAAGGCGCGCTTGGCGGCCTCAAGGGGACGGGCGGCCAGCTCGGCTACACGAGTGGCCAATCGACGCAGAACCTCGCGGTCTCGGGGTGCGATAGAGAGGTCACTTGCCGTCTCGGTGCGGGTGCTCAGGGCAGCCGCGGTCTGACTGGTCATTGTCGCATCACCTTTTTCAGAGCATCGGGCTACGAGAGTCTGGCCCGCCGAAGCAGAGTTCGGCTGGCCAATAGATACACGGGCAGACCCATATGGATTGGCCCTATTGTAGAGATCGGCCAAGTCTTGTCAATGCGCAGAACTGTCCCGGGCGGGTCCCGTCACCCCGGTTTTCGTGGCGCGCCGTAAAGTCTCGCGCGCAAAGAAGGCGAAAATCAGCCCCACGATGGCAAAAAACAGGGCGTTGGTCCGGAGAGCCGCCACAAAACCGAATCGGTCGCTCAGCCATCCCAGCAGGATGGGGCCGATAGAGACGCCGACATCGCCAATGGTGCGGTACAATCCCATGACCAGTCCGTGGCGACCTGGTTGCGCCAGATCGGCAACATACGCTGCCGGAGCTGGGCCGGCAATCCCGGTTCCCACCCCCAACAATACGGCGCTGAACAAGAAGAAGGCATAGTTCTGGCTCATGCTAAAGCTCCAAAGAGCGAGGCCAGAGAGTAAACACCCTGGGACAATCGCTGCCTTGCGTCCGAACCGGTCGCACAGATAGCCACACAGGTTCGTAGCAAAGAGGTTGACCACGGCGATCAGGGTGAGCGTGAAACCGAGTTGTCCCGGGCTGAGGCCCAACTGGCCGTTTCCGTAGAGCGGCAATACGGTGTTACGGCTGCCAGTACGCGTAAAGAAAACGGTCAGAGTGACCATGCTCACCAGGATAAAGTTAGGGTCCGCCAGCACGGTCCAGACCGCACCTTTGCCGGATGGCGCCGCCCCCTTGGCGCTCCCCACCGTGTCCTGCGCAGCCTTGGCCTTGGCCTGCATGGCCATAGCGAACTGGCGCGTCTCCGGCACGCTCAACAGGGCCCACACCGCTGCCGATGTGGCGAGCGCCGCATAGACGAAAAAGGGCGCCCGAAAGCCATAGCGCTCTCCTACCAGGCCACCCACCACGGGTCCAAAGCTGGAGCCCAAGAGCAAGCTGCTCTGGTACCAGCTCATCACGCGACCGCGATCCTCCGACGTCGTGATATCGGCCAGCACGATCATCGCTGCCGTCGTCTGAGCCGCCGAGCCCAGTCCCTGGAAAAAGCGGAAGACGAGCAGTTGCTCGAACCGCCCCGCCAGGCCGGTGGCCACCGCAGCCAGGGCGGTCAGCAACGGTCCAACGATAAGCAGGGGCCGTCGCCCAAAGCGCTCTGCCAGGTGGCTGGCAGGCACATTCATCATGATGCGGGCCACTCCAAAGATCGCGATGAGCCCCCCCACCAGAACCGCCCCAACCCCGAACGATTCGGCATAGAGCGGCATGATCGGCCCCACCAGGCCAATACCCAGCATGATCAGAAAGACCTGGGCCATCATGGCATACAGCACCCGACGACGCTCGGTCGCGCTGACCTCCGCCTGACCCGTAGGCCGCGTCGTCGGCTGGTCCGTTTCAGACATCACACTCCTATAGGATGCGCGCCCGGTGAGACTGTAGTGGCCCCCCAACCCCAGTCTCGCCTATCCATTACCAACCCTCTGGCAGGGCCTTCGTCCTCACTTGCCGATGGGCAACCCGGCGACCTGAAATGCCTTGTACAGCGTCCAATAGGCCAGTTGGGCATGGAAAAAGGGATCATAGTCGGGCCGGCGCTGAACCATGACACTGACCTCGGCCGTGACAAAGCCGTTGTACCCCGTCGCATGCATAGCGTTCAGATAGCGCACAAAGTCAAAGGGGCCCTCGCCAGGGGTCAGGAACGCAAAATTCGGATAGCGCCCGCGCTGATCTTTGACGTGGGTGTGGATGGAGAAGGGCGCCAGGAGAGGTACGGATTCCTCGATGGGATAACCCATCACCTCCATGTGGCTGATGTCGAAATTGAGCTTTACCGCGGGATGCTTGACCTGCTCAAAGAACCAGACTACACGCTCCGGACGGTCCAGCAGCCCCCCCACGTGCAGCTCCAGGGCCACGTACACGTTGCGCGCGGCGGCATAGTCGGCCAAGGGGAGGAGGCGCTCGATAGCCAGGTTTCGCTTGGCCTCCCACTCGTCGGTGTGGCCACCCAGCACCGAGATCATCACCGAGGGCTCGCCGGGCTGCGCCCACTCGGCGGCCAGGTCCACCGACTCGCGCAATTCTTTCATGTTTGCTTCATTGATCGCCGGGTCGTCTTCCACCATTGCAGCGTTGCGGATAACCCCGGTGATGGTCAGGTTGTTCTCACCCATCAGGTTATAGATGCGCTGCCTCGTGATCTTGTCAAGAGCAGCCAACTCGGTGCACCACTGCGGTGTTACGGTGATCTCCAGCCCCTGGTAGCCCATCTTGGCCACCGCGGGTATGGCTTGCTCAATGGGAACCTTGGGCATTCCCCAATTGCTATAACCGATACGCATGTGCAATTCTCCTTTGCTTCGATAATTTCCCCACGCAAGGCAAGGGGAGTGGTTAGACCTCACCCGGCCGGCGGCCGGCCAAGCCGGCTCACGGCCGGACCGCGTTGTAGCCCGTCTCCTGCGGAGCCAAGCGGCGGTATTATAGCGCCGAGTGATCGACTTGGCCAACAGGGTTCTGGCTGCAGATGCTTGCAGCGTTTTGCGCAACGTTTGACAGATGACCATCATCTGTTATGCTACAGCCCACTCCCATGAGCGAAAGGATAGGACATGACCGTTTCGGCACGCGAGCGTTTCCTGTCCTACGTGCGGGGCACACCCGGCGCACGGCCGGTCGTCTCGCCTTTTTTGCCTCACCCCGACGTGGTTCGTGCCACACTGGCCCACCTGGGCCTGCCCGCCTCCGAGGATGACCGCATAGAGAACGAGATCCGCCTCGCTCACGCGCTCGACTATGAGCCGATGTTCATGACGGACTGTCCGGGGATCATCTTTCCCTGGAAACTGGACGAAGCTCGCTCGGATGATGGCTGGCAGCTCTATACGCTCGCCACACCATCGGGAGAATGGCAACGCCGCGTCTCTCGCGCCCTGGGGCAATGGGGCGATGATTCCGGGTTCCCGGTCAAGACGCCGGAGGACCATGACCGAATCCTGGAGGTGTGCGCCGCCATCGCGGAGCGAGAGGATGAGATCAGGCGCTACTTTCGAGACTGGCGTAGCCGCGTCGGTGAGGAGGGGGTCATCGTCATCGGGCATCCCCATGTAACTTGGCTGGCCTACCAGATCAGCCAGCAGAACCTCATCTATCACTATGGCGATCACCGGGAGATATTTCGGCGTAGCGAGTTAGCGATCTACCGGGCCGCTCTCTATGTTTTCCAGATCGCCATGGAAGAGGGGATCGACTTTATGAGCGAGTCCTGCTATGGCATGGAGATGAACTCGCCGGCCCGTTTCGACGAGGACGATCTGCCCTACCTGGTTCGATTGTCCGATTGGACCCACCAGCGTGGCGGGTTGTTCTGGTACCACAATTGTGGGACCACGCGCAGGCTAATCCTTTCCGGTCGCTTCAATGCCTTTCACCCGGACGTGTTGGAGACGGTGGCGCCGCCGCCGGAAGGGGATAACGACCTGGCCGAGTCTCGTCGTTATCTGGACACGGCCATCTGCACCAAGGGCAACCTGAGCCTGCGCACCTTGCGAGACGGCAATGCGGAGCAGGTGGCGGCCGAGACGCGAGAGATCGTCTCGGCCACGCGCGGCTATCGCCACATCCATTCCACCGCCGATGCCGTGTTGCCGGGTACGCCTGCGGAGAACCTGATTGCATTTGTACGTACGGCGCGCGTCGTTAGCAACTCGATGGCCCAGAATGATGAGGGCTGACGAATTAGAAAGTGCGGACACCAGACAGGGCGAGTCACGGCCCATACCCCTGCGACGCCGCTGCGTCACATTCCTCCAAATTCCTCGAATGAATTCGAGGTTGATAGACAAAACGTGATAAATCACGTTAAAAATGCAGTATAGTGAGATTTAGCGCATTTGGCGCACTTTCGGCTTCAGGGTAGAGACTCCGGAATAAAGATAAAAACTATAGTATAACGTATTATAACGTGATTTATCACGTTTGGTCTATCAGCCCCGGATTGATCCGGGGAATCGCGCGCACAAGCCGCGAGCCCATAGCGACGTGTCAGGCTCCCTCCAGTTACCGGAGTGGTTAGTAGACCTTCATAATTCGAGGATAAATGCCTGGCTCGGCGCGGTGGGACCAAGTCGGAATTCGCCTATAATGAGCGACAAAATAAGGAGCGTGAGAGATGGAGTTTGTGAGATTGGGCCGTTCGGGATTGAAGGTATCCAGGATTTGCCTGGGCACAATGACCTTCGGACGCGAAGCGGATGAGCAGACCTCGTTCCAGATCATGGACCGCTACATGGAGCTGGGAGGCAGCTTTTTGGATACGGCCGACCAATATTCGTTCGGCAAATCCGAGGAGGTGGTGGGGCGCTGGATCAAGGCGCGTGGGGTGCGCAGCCAGGTGATCCTGGCCACCAAAGTGTACCAACAGATGAGCCCCGGCCCCAACGACGGTTTCCTGTCGCGCTACCACATCCTGCAAGCCTGCGATGCGAGCCTGAGGCGGTTGCAGACCGATGTCATCGATCTATATCAGATCCATCGCTGGGATCCCGAGACCCCGCCGGAGGAGACACTGGAAGCGCTGAACGACCTGGTGCGCCAGGGCAAGGTGCGCTACATCGGCTGCTCGAACCTCAAAGCCTGGCACCTGGCCCAGTATCTGCACCTCTCGCAGCGCAACCACTGGTCTCGCATGGTGTGCATGCAGCCCATTTTCAGCGCCCTCAATCGCAGTATCGAGAGCGAGATATTGCCCTACTGCGCCGAGGAGGGGCTGGGCGTGATCGTCTATAACCCCTTGGCCGGGGGGATGCTCACAGGCAAGTATCGCCGGGGCCAGCCCTTGCCCCAGGGCGCGAGGCTGCAATCCAGCACCCAATACTATGACCGCTACTACACGGAGCAGGCTCTGGATATCGTCGAGGCCTTTGTCCGGGCGGCAGAGGAGCGCGGCGTCACGCCCGCCCAACTGGCCTTGGCCTGGGTGCTGGGCGAGCCGCGGGTGACTTGCCCCATCGTGGGCGCCCGCAACCTGGAGCAGCTCAACGACACGCTGGGTGGGCTGGCGATTGGGCTGACGCCAGAAGAGCGGGCCAGTATCCCCGCCGTGTTACCGGGCCGCTGGGCAGGGCTGGATCAGGTCTACGACCGGGACTATGCTTCGCGCTCTTAGCGCGTGCTCGCTAACGTTTTTATGTATCGGTGCAAGCCTTGACGAGGTTGATCATTTCGGTATAATGGGAGCAGCATAGAGGAAGATGTATGTCTGCCCTGTGTGTTTTCATGTGCAGGGCCCATTTTCGGACGGTACCAGAAAACTCGGCGAGGAGGTGTGATCAGAGCAAGCCAAGCGCCTTGTGATGTGTTGTACCCGTTAACGTTTCTCGTATGAAACCCTGAGGAGGAAAGATGTTGCGTAATAAGCGGATCTTGGTGCTGTTGGCTGTCGTCATGATTATGGCGATGGTTATCAGTGGATGCGCCAAGGGTGAGGCCCTGGCCAAGGAACTCAACGTGAACCTTGGCACCGAGCCACCCACTATCGACCCAGCCCTGGCCACCGATACCACATCGGTGCAATGCGATGAGATGTTCTTCCTGGGCCTCACCGACTATGACGACAAGACGTCGGAAATCGTCAATGAGCTGGCGACCGAGTACAGCGTCTCTGCAGATGGTCTCGTCTGGACCTTCAAGATGCGCAAGGACGCCCAGTGGGTGCATTACGACCCGGCCACCAAAAAGACCACCAAGAAGGGGGCCGTCACGGCCAAGGATATCGTCTACGGCGTCAAGCGCACCGTCAACCCCGAGACGGCGTCGGACTATGCTTATGTGGACTATATCATCAAGAACGCCGAGGCCATCAACACCGGTGAGAACACCGACCTGGATA
>CAYQDH010000211.1:7202-8877 GCA_964416075.1 uncultured Anaerolineales bacterium
ATAGCCTGGGCGTGCGCGCGGTCGACGATTATACCGTCGAATTCACCCTGGTTCAGCCGGCCGGCTACTTCCCCGGTATCGCCGGCATGTGGATCAACCGCCCGCAGCCCCAGGCGGCCATCGAGGCCGGCGGCGACAAGTGGACGGAGCCCGGAGCCATCTGGACCAACGGCCCCTACGTGCTCGATACGTGGGAGCACGAGAGCAAGATGGTCTTCGTCAAGAACCCGCACTACTATGACGCCAAGACCGTAGCTATCGAAAAGATCAACGCCGTCATGGTCGTCGAGGAATCCACCGCTTTCGCCATGTACGAGAACGGCGAGTTGGATGTTAGCGCCGTGCCCTCAGCCGACCTCGACCGCGTCCGAGCCGATGCGACGCTCTCCAAGGAGCTGTACATCGCCCCGAACCTGTGCACCTACTATTACGGGTTCAATAGCAGCAAGCCGCCCTTTGACAATGTCAAGGTGCGCCAGGCGTTCTCCTACGCCATCGACCGCCAGAAGCTGATCGACACCGTGCTCAAGGCCGGACAGCGGCCCGCCAAGAGCTTCGCTTGCCCCGGCATCTTTGGCGGCGTGGCGGACGATGCCAACTTTAAGGGCATCCTCTTCGATGCGGCCAAGGCCAAGGCGCTCCTTGCGGAAGCCGGATTCCCCGAGGGCAAGGGCCTGCCTGAGGTCACCATCATGTTCAACACCGGCGAAGGCCACCAGAAGATAGCCCAGTTCGTGCAGCAGAGCTTCAAGGATAACCTGGGCGTCGAGGTCAAGCTGGCCAACCAGGAGTGGGCCGTGTACCTGAAGACGGTCAACGGCGACGACACGCCGCAGATCTACCGCATGGGCTGGTGCGCGGACTATCCCGACCAGAACAACTGGGTGCTGGAGAACTTCCATACCACCAAGAGCCTGAACAACCCCAAGTGGACGGGCGCTGGCGCGGACAGGTTCAACCAGCTGGTCGAGGAGGCCGCGGCAGGTGCCGATCCCGAGGCGCGCAAGAAGGCCTACTTTGAGGCGGAAAAGCTCCTCGCCGCCCGCATCGAGCTTTGCCCAGGTATCAAGGCCGTAGTCGTCGACCGCGCGCTCGATGACCCTCGAAACGGATTCGTCGAGGAAGCCCGTCGAGTTCGTGATAAGGACGAGCTTGGCGCCCCCGAGTATTTGAGGATGCGAGCGCCGCGCGCGATCGGCGGCTGCCAGGGCCGGTTCGAGGCTCGCGGACAGGCTAGGCTCCCCGTTCCCGGAAAAGCAGATGTCGCGCACCGGCTCGGGCGCGAAGGACTCGGGCCAATCGCGATCGGCGAAATCCGTGAGCTCGGCCTCGAGTCGGTCGATCGATATCGGCGGCGCCCCTCGGCCGCCGCCGCGCTCGGGGCCGCCGCTCGGGGCAGTGCCGCCGCTCGCGCCGCGCCCGCCATCCGCGCCGGAGCGCGCGTCCTCGGCGAAGACCTCGCAGTATGGGCAGTCGAAGGAGCAGACCTTTCCGTAGGGGAAGAGGTTTATGCCGAGCGAGAGCCCGCCCGAGCGGCGCGACATGACGGGATAGACCAGTCGCGGGAGGCCGTCCTCAAAGGCTCCATCATGCCCTCCGCCCGGCCTCTCGCGACTTACATCATCCATGAAAATCATAGTACCTAGATCGAATCGACAAATGCAATACCGAAATT
>CAYQDH010000212.1:0-5673 GCA_964416075.1 uncultured Anaerolineales bacterium
CCGAGCAAGGAGCTGTATGGCTGGGGTGTGACCCTCAACCGCAGCAACGACTCGAACTGGTTCATGGGCCGCGTGACCCATGGCTGGGGCGCCTATTATACCGACGAGACGGGGCAGTTCGTCACGATCAACACCCCCCAGTGGGTAGAGGCCATGACGGTACTAACCGACCTCTACATGAACAAAAAGTGGGAACCGATGCTGGCCCCCGGCATCTTGGCCTGGACCGACTCGAGCAACAACGAGACCTACCTGGCCGGCAAGCTCGCCTACACCCAGAACGGCGGCACCGTCTACGGCAAAGCACAGCTGGACAAGAACCCCATCAAGGATATCACCCGCTTCCATTCGCCTGCCGGCGGACCGGTGAACCTGGAGTTCAACAGCCTGGGCGCGAACTATATCGCCTTGCTCAAGGGCGCTAGGAACCAGGATGCGGCGCGCGACGTGGCCCGGCACTTTTTGCTGCCGCTGGAAAGCCAGGACGGCATCTTTGCCAACGCGCCGGCCTTCGCCCTGCCGGCCTACGAGAAGCTCTGGGATGCGTCCAAGTACATCCCCACCAACCCTGTTGCCCAGGACCAGAGGGCCGTGGCCACCAGCCCGTCGGGCAATATCGTGCCCGGCACCTACCCTGGGCCGTCGGGCAACATCGCTCTTGCGGCCGCGGGACAGTCCCAGATTAACGATGACATGGTGTCCGAGATCCTACAGGGCACCCCGGTCGCAGACGCAGTCAAGACCTGCCACGAGCGCTATGTGGCGGTGTTCAAGGAGCAGGGCTACAAGGGCGAAAAGGCGTAATCGCTCGCAGGGGGCGGCCCAAAGCCGGGCCGCCCCCTGCACCTATGGGCTGCCCGCAGGGGCTCCAGCGGATGGGGGCCCCTGGGGGCAGCTCCTGACGAACTAGCCGGTTCACTGGCGGGCATGGCGTGGGGTCATGGGGCTCCCCTCTGTCCGCTCGCGGCCACCACCACAAACCAAGGAGTGTCAATCAATGGCCGAAGCAATGCAAGCCAGGGAGAGCGTGCCGCTGCCCAAGGTAAAGCTCGCCAAGCGGATACAGCGTGTGCTGGGCTCAGACTGGTCCACCGCTTATGTGCTGATGGCGCCGACGGTGATTCTGATGGGGGGCCTGATCGCTTACCCCTTCCTGCGCGCGCTCTATATCAGCTTCACTAATACGACCAGTCGCGAGATTGGCCCATGGGTAGGGCTCACGAACTATATCAATCTTTGGACGGACAAGTTCTTCAGGCGCTCGGTGGGCATTACGGCTAGGTTCACGCTGTCGGCGGTCGCGCTCAAGTTTGTGGTCGGCCTGCTCGCCGCCACCCTGCTGAACCGCCTGGGCAGGGCGGCAAGTTTCTGGACGGGCCTGGTGCTCCTGCCCTGGATCATCCCCGAAGTCGTATCGGCCATCACCTGGAGGAGCCTGCTGGATCCGCTGTATGGGGGGCTGAGCCGCGGGTTGGTGGATCTCGGCCTGGTGTCCCGGGTGCCGACCTTTCTGACGGGTGTGAACACGGCCTTACCCACTCTGATTGTGATCAACCTGTGGGCTGGCATCCCCTTTTTCACGATCAATGTCTTGGCGGGCCTCAAGGCCATCGACCAGGAACTGTACGAAGCGGCGGCCATCGACGGGGCCAGCAGCTGGCGCCAATTCCTGCACATCACCCTGCCGGGCCTGCGCTATGTGATCATCGTGGTCACCTTGCTCTCGACCATCTGGACTTTTAACTCTTTCGGCCTCATCTTTCTACTTACCGGCGGCGGCCCCATGGACGCCACCAAGGTTTACTCGGTCCTGGCGTTTAGCTATGCCATTGGCGCCCTGCGCTATGGCCCCGGCATCGCCGTGGCCATGACCATGGCGCCGGTGCTCCTCATCGTGATCATGGTGCTGGGCAAGTACATGATGTCGGGGCGCCGCTTGTATGAGGAGCAAACCGCGCGCGAGCCGGGGGTGTTCTCGCACCTCTTGGATATCCTCACATGGCCTTTCCGCATAGTGCTCCGTCTGCTCGTGGGGCTCTTCTGGCTGGTCAACGGAGCGGTGGAGTGGATTGTCGAGGCCATCGGCGGAATCCTTCGTCCGCACAAGGATGCTGTTGCTACGATCAAACGCCGCCCGCGCTGGGTGGGCAACATCGTGCCGGTGATCGCGCTGGTCTTGCTGCTGCTCTTCGAGCTGACGCCCTTCTATTGGACAATCATCACTTCCTTCAAGAGCGAGCTGCAGATCACCCGTTACGAAGGTGTGTATTGGCCCGCGCCGTGGTCACTGGAGCAGTTCGGGCGCCTGTTCGGGCCGGCGCGCAATTTCCTGGTTTGGCTGCGCAATACCGTCACCGTGGCGCTGGTGACGCCCATCCTATCGACACTGATTGCCTCCGCGGGCGCCTACGCGCTCACCCGCCTGCGCTGGAAGGGCGCAGGCCTCTTTTCCCGCTCGGTGCTCATCGCCTATCTGATGCCGGGGATCATGATGCTCATCCCCATCTACCAGGTCTTTACCCGGTTGCGGCTGACCAACACCCTCTATGCATTGTTCCTCTCTTACCCCACCTTTGGCCTGCCCTTCGCCATCTGGCTGATGATGGGCTATTACTCGTCCATCCCCGAGGAGTTGGAAGCTGCCGCCCTCATCGACGGCTGCAATCGCCTGCAGACCTTTTACAAGGTGGTGCTCCCGCTGGTCAAGCCGGCCCTGGCGGCGGTGTTCATGTTTGGGATCACGCAGGCCTGGAGCGAATTCATGTTTGCCTATGTGATGATCCAGAGCGAAAGCAAGATGACCATCCCGGTGGGGCTGGCGCAGATGATCACGGGCGATGTGCTGCCCTGGGGCGAGCTGTGCGCCGCGGCGCTGATCATGGCCGTCCCGGTGCTAACGCTCTATTCCGTAGGGCAACGCTTCATGGTGGCCGGGCTGACCGCCGGAGCGGTCAAGGGCGGCGGATAGGCTTGTCCGGGCGCAAGCGACCGCCTGGCGTGTGATAGGACCTGGGGGGGCGGGTCAACCTGCTCTCCCAGGTTTCATTTTGCTGGGCACGGGAGGCTGATCGGTGCTGACCAAGCGGGGCACGACAAGATTCAGGGACGAGCAAACGTGGCGCCAGGCGTCGCACCTTGTGCTGCGGCTGCGGCCGATCTTGGGGCGCGACTGGGCGACCGCCTATCTGTTCGTGCTGCCCAGCCTGTGCATCATGGGGGGCTTGATCGCCTATCCCTTTGCCAGGGTGGTGTACCTCAGCTTAACCCGGACACTGGGCTCGCAGGTGGGTGCTTTTGTGGGGCTGGCCAACTATCGTGCGTTGTGGGCCGACCGCTTCTTTCGCGAGGCGGTGGGTGTCACCCTGCGCTATACGGGGTGGTCGGTAGGTCCCACGCTCTTGCTCTCGCTCCTGGCGGCGCTGTTGTTGAACCGGTTGGGCGCCAGGGCCGGCCTGCTAACCGGCCTGTTGCTCTTGCCATGGATCGTGCCCGACACCGTGCGCGCCATCGCCTGGAAGGGCCTGCTCGATCCCCTGTATGGCGGCCTGAACCGTGTGCTGATCGATCTGGACGTGATCGACCGAGTGTTCCCCTTCTTCGGCAACCCAAGGACCGCGCTCCCCAGCATCGTGGCGGTCAATATCTGGCAGCGGATCCCTTTTTTCACCATCGGCCTGCTGGCCGCGCTCAAGGGGATCGATATGGAGCTATACGAGGCGGCAGCCATCGATGGGGCGGGGGGGTGGAGGCAGTTCGTGCACATCACGCTGCCGGGGTTGGGTTACGCCCTCCTCGTGGTGACGCTGCTGGGCGCTATCTGGTCCTTCAACGAGTTCAACCTGATCTTTTTGATCACCGGCGGCGGGCCGATGAACGCCACCAAGGTCTACTCGGTGCTGGCCTACCAGTACTTGCGTCAGCGGGCGGGCATGGGGAGCGCCGTGGCCCTGTCGATGGCGCCCATCTTTGTGCTGCTGGTGGCGGTGTTGGGCCGCTATGTGCTCCGCGATGGTCAGGCGGCGCCGGCCGCAAGAGCTCACGCCCAAGGGAGGGGCGCTGCTGCGCTCAGAGGCATGAACGGGTTGGCCTGCTGGCTGGGCAGGCAGTTGGGGAGAGCGCTGTGGGCGGTGCACGATGGCCTGGAGAGTCTCCTGTCGGCGCCGTGGCGGCTCGTGCTTAGGCTGGCGGGGGCAACGCCTGCGGCAGCGCGGATCGCGCGTCGGGCCAAGGTGGCGCTATTCGCCGGGCTTTTGGCGTTGGTATTGCTCTACGAGCTGGCGCCCTTTTACTGGGTCCTGGTTACCGCGTTCAAGACCGAGCTGCAGATCACACGCTTTGAGTCGGTGCTGTGGCCCAAGCCGTGGTCGCTGGTGCAGTTCCAAAAGCTGTTTGGCCCGGGGCGGAGCATGCTGCAGTGGCTAGAGAACACGCTCCTTGTATCGCTGGTCACCTCGCTGCTTTCCACCCTGGCAGCGGCCATGGGCGCCTATGCCATCGCCAGGCTCGATTGGCGCGGCGCTCGGGCCTATGCCAATGCGGCGCTGATCTCGTATCTGATGCCCACGGTGATGATCGTGATCCCCATTTACCAACTCTTTGTGGGGCTGAGCCTGATGAACACGCGGCTGGCGCTGATCCTGGCCTATCCCACGCTGATGGTGCCCTTTGCGCTATGGTACATGGCCGGTTATTACCGGTCTATCCCCAAAGGACTGGAGGACGCGGCGCTCATCGATGGGTGTGGGCGTGTGCAGGCCTTTACAAAGGTAATCCTGCCGCTCAGTACGCCCGGTCTAGCGGCCAGCGCCTTGTTCGGTTTCAGTGTGGCTTGGGGCGAGTTCGTGCTCGCGTATAGCTTGACTCTCAGCGAGAACAAGATGACCATGACGCTGGGGCTGATGCAGATGATCTTTGGCGATGTGCAGCCCTGGGGGGAGCTGGCGGCTGCCGCCTTGATGATGTCGGCGCCGGTGCTGCTGGTGTATGGTGTGGGACAACGATTCATGGTGAGCGGCCTGACCATGGGAGCGCTCAAAGGTTGACAGCTGTGGATTTGTGGGATATGCTCTCGGTGGTTGTACCACTGCATCCGCGTCATGTTATCGTACCGCAGGAGGGATTTATGAACAAGCGACATGCTGGCGTGCTATCGCTGCTTGTCCTTGTTGCGATTCTAGCAGCCTGCCAGCGCGCCAAGCCGGAGCGCGTTGTGGTCGACGCCGCCGGGTCTCTGGCAAGCGCCAGCCTGCAATTCGAGCTTCATCAGGCACCCGCGCAGGCCACCGAACGGGTGGAGGGCAAGAGTTTTGTGGTGAGGCAAGAGAACTGTGCAGGCGCCGCGCCGCTGGAGACGGCGCATCGCGAGACCGTGGAGCTCGGTCCTGCCTACGAGCTGGGCAAGGCTGAGGGGATCCCGGATCTGGCCCCTTACCAAACGCCGATCGGCCAGATCGTGCTGCGTCGGTACCAGGTGGCGGGTGAAACGAGCAGTTCGGGTGAGGTGACCCTGCGCACGGCGGGCCAGGCCAGGTCCGAGTACGTGTTGCGCTGGGACGAGACCTGGGATCGAAACAGCGTCGATATCATCCGCCAGGGCCAGGTGATCGGCTCGGCGCCGCTCAGGGTGCGCCTGGGCGCCCAATTGGTGCTGGTGAGCTCGCGGGAAGAGCCCTG
>CAYQDH010000212.1:5773-8857 GCA_964416075.1 uncultured Anaerolineales bacterium
CCCGCTACTCGGCGCGAGCGCCCCCGCCACAGCCATGCCAAGCAGGACACGCAGGGCGACGCCAAGCCTGACGGCGACGCCGACAGCTACCGTTACGCCGGCCTATACTCCCACGCAGACGCGTAGGCCCACACGTACACTGAGGCCAAGCAGGACACCCAGGCCGACTCGTACGCTGAGGCCGTCGTTCACGCCCTGGCCTACTCGTACGCTCAGGCCTACGCGCACGCCTACATCGACGCGTACCGCTCCGCCCAGCCACACGCCTACGAGAATGCCTAGCCGTACGTCCATCCCGAGCCGCACATTCACACCCTGGCCTACATTCACGCCGACGCGTGTGTCTCCGATGGTGTCGACGGCCACTGATCTGCCCGGTGTGATCGTATTTCCCACGGCGACGGAGACGGCCGAGCCTTCCGCTACTGTCGATGGCGTCCTGCCCCAGCCAGGGAGCGAGGAGGCCATCGCGCTGGTGCGCGACTATATCCAGTTCCTCCAGGCGCGACAGTGGCGTGACGCTTATAATCTGCTCGATGACACCTATCAGCGGCGAATGTCGTATAATTCCTTTGTGAAGGGGTACGAGGGCGTCGTGGAGATCGAGCTCTATGGCCTCGAGTGCACATGGGTCGATGAGCAGCGCGAATCGGTTCGTGCGATCATGAACATTCGCACGGTCGCCGGACCCGGAGATTGGATGGGCACCTACGAGGTCGTCCAGGCGCCGGGCAAGCTGCCCTACGAGCGACGGATCAGCAGTATATGGCTGGCCCGCTTACCGGACGAGGACGAAGCGCGCTTGGGCAAGGGCGTGTTCGCTGTGGCCCAGCCCTTGGCTGATCGTTGACCCTGGTCCTATGCCGGTCTATTCTCTGCCGGGTTTCTGAAAGGAGGGATGGTTGTATGTTGGTGCAAGATGGACATGTAGCCAAGGCGAATGGGTGCCGGAAGCTTGAGGGCTGACAGAGCGAATAGCTGATGGTGTGGAGAATCTGAGGGGAAATAGCCCCTCTTTGGCCAGTGTAGATGCCGTTTAGTTTCTCCTCTCTATCTGGTTCCTCTGTGGGCCCTCACCCACGAGGTATTGCTCGCCAGGTATTGCTCGCCAAGTATTGCGGAGCGATATCACGCGAACGCTATCTCATATCAGGAGGAATCGACAAGTGGATTTGGTGTCTTTGGGTTGGACCTCTTACTTTTCCCATTATTTTGAACCGCTAGCCAGGCGAGGGCTGGTTCCGGCGCGTGTCGTGCGCGAGGACCGAGAGCTCTATTTGGTGCTAGGCGAGTGCGGTGAGCTGACAGCGGAACCCTCGGGGCGGATGCGACACGAGGTCCGCTCGCGCAGCGAGTGGCCTGCCGTCGGCGACTGGGTGGCTATCGAGCCCAGGATCGCCGAGCAAAGAGCCACCATACAGGCGCTCCTGCCGCGTCGCAGTCGTATATCGCGCAAGGTGGCTGGCTTTCGCACCGATGAGCAAGTGGTGGCTGCCAACGTGGATACGGTTTTTCTGGTCAGTGGCCTCGATGGAGATTTCAACCTGCGGCGCATCGAGCGCGCCCTGGCGATGGCCTGGGAGAGCGGTGTCAACCCGATTATCGTGTTGAACAAGGCCGATGTGGCCCCGCGGCTGGAGCAGCAGGTGGCGGCTGTGGAGCGGATCGCCATGGGGGTGCCCGTGCACGTCGCCAGCGCCGAAACGGGGGTCGGGCTCGAAGCGCTTTCTGCCTACCTTGGGCCCGGACAGACCGCGGTGTTGGTGGGATCATCGGGCGTGGGCAAGTCGAGCTTGATCAACCGCCTGGTGGGCAGCGAGCGGCAGAAGGTGCACTCGGTGCGCGAGGACGACAGCAGGGGTCGGCACACCACCACGCGCCGCGAGCTTCTCTTTCCCCCCGGTGGGGCGATGATCATCGACAATCCGGGCATTCGTGAGCTGCAGTTGTGGGGCGACGACGATGGCGACACGGGCGGCCTGGCGGAGACATTCGAGGATATCAATGCTCTGGCGGCGCAATGTCGCTTCCACAACTGCCGGCACGAGAGCGAGCCGGGCTGCGCCATTCGAGCGGCGCTAGAAGCTGGGCAGCTGGACCCCGGGCGGCTCAAGAGCTACGAAAAGATGCAGAGAGAATTGTCATTTCTCGCTCGGCGAGTGGATGAAAGGGCGCGCACCGAGGCCAAAGAGCGCAGCAAGAAATTGAGCCAGTTCGGCAAGACGCTACAAAAGTCGGGTGGCAAGTACGGCTAGGGAGAGAGATGACAACGCCGCCAGGGGGCTGAATCCGCGAACCCCTGGCGGCGCGCTGTTCTCTCTGGCGCTAGGCCAAGTGACAGGAGACCCAGTGGTTGGGCTCGATTTCTCGGAAAACCGGCTCCTCGACGGCGCAACGCTCATGGGCGTGAAGGCAGCGGGTGCGAAAACGACAGCCGCTGGGCGGGTTCACCGGGCTGGGCACATCGCCCTGTAAAAGGATGCGCTCCCGTTTCCTCTCAAAGCGCGGGTCGGGCCTGGGCACGGCAGAGAGGAGAGCGTGAGTGTATGGGTGGAGAGCGTTGGTGTACAGCACCTGCTGGTCCGCCAGTTCCATGATCTTGCCCAGGTACATCACCGCGATGCGGTCGCTGACGTGGCGCACCATCGATAGATCATGGGCGATCAGCAAATAGGTTAGGTTCAGCCGCGACTGCAGGTTCATCAACAGGTTGATGATCTGGGCTTGGATCGAGACATCCAGCGCGGAGATCGGTTCGTCACAGACGATAAAGAGAGGATCGGCCGCCAGCGCGCGGGCGATCCCAATACGTTGCCGCTGCCCACCACTGAACTCGTGCGGATAGCGCGTCGCGAAATAGGGGGACAGGCCGACCATGGCCAAGAGGTCCCGCACACGCTCGAGCTTGGCCTGGCCTGTAGCGATTTTGTGGATCTCCAGGGGCTCCCCGACGATGTCGTTCACCGTCATACGGGGGTTCAGCGAAGCGTAGGGGTCTTGGAAGATCATCTGCATCCTGCGTCGAGCATGGCGCAGTTCCTCACCTGCCAGGCGAGTCAACTCCAGGTCCTCAAAGAGCACAGA
>CAYQDH010000213.1:0-8822 GCA_964416075.1 uncultured Anaerolineales bacterium
CGACGCCGATTTGATCCAGCACCTTGACGGCAACCAGATTGTAGGAACACGCCAGGGCTTGGCGCAAGAGCACCGGGCCATGATAACGATAGTCATAGTTCACCGGAACATAGGGCAGCCCTTCGCGCGTGGTAAAGGCGGTACGCACATCGGTGATCATCGTGGCTGGGGTGAAGCCCCGCTCCAGGGCCGCCGCGTAGGTCAGCGGCTTGATGGCCGAGCCTGGCTGGCGCAGGGCCAGGGCCACATTGACCGCGCCGTCGATGGAGGCATCCGCATAATCTGGGCTGCCCACCATCACTCGCACTGAGCCATCGTGCGCGTCCAACACCACCACTGCGGCGTTGTGAACGTTGTGAGGCGGCTCGTCCTTTTGTGCCTTGTTCAACATCGCTAGGTGGTGGCGCACGTGGTCCTCGGCGGCACGCTGCAGATCTAGGTCCAATGTGGTATAGACGCGTAGCCCGCCACCGGAGGCCACTTGCTCGCCCACATGGCGGACCAATTCCTCACGCGCCATCATCACCAGGTGCGCCGCTTCGATATCCATGAAACCGCCGCCCAACCGCAACGGCTCCTGGTAGGCCAGCTTGGCCTGCTCGGCGTCGATATAGCCGGCCTTGGCCATCAGCTCTAGCACCACCCCTTGCCGCTCCTTGGCCGCCGGCAGGTTCTGGAGTGGGTTGTAAGTAGCGGGCGATTGTGGCAAGCCGGCCAACAGCGCACACTCGGCGAGGTCCAACTCGACAGCAGGCTTGTCCAGGTAAACCCGCGCCGCGGCCTCCACGCCGTAAGCCATGTTCCCAAAATAGGTCTCGTTCAAGTAGAGGGCCAGGATCTCATCCTTGCTCAGGGTGCGGGTCAGGTGGTAGGCCAGCAGGGCCTCGCGTGCCTTGCGCTGCCAGGTGACCTCGTAGCGTTCCGCCGGCTCCATGAGCAAGTTGCGCGCCAACTGTTGCGTGATGGTGCTGCCTCCCGACACCACGCGGCCCTCACGCAGGTTGTACCACAAGGCACGGATAATAGCTCGGACATTCACGCCCGGGTTCTGGTAAAAGGTGGCATCCTCAGTGGCGATCACAGCCTGGCGCAGAAATAGGGGGATCTCTTCTAGGGGTACCGGCCGGTGATAGCCCCCGTCCATGTCGATCATCTCGTAAAGCAGTTTGCTGTTGCGATCGAGGATCAGGTTTGAGGAGGTCAGTGCCCGGCTACGGACGGCGTGCGCCTCGGGGAACCCCAATAGCAGGCCGGGTCGCAAGACAAACACAATCGCCAGCGCCAAGATCGCTGCCGCCACCGTGCCTAATATAAGAAGCACAACTCTGCGCACGTGCATGCCCACACTCTCTACAAACGGAGCCTGTTCACTACTGGGACGCAGAAACAGGCTCCGCGTTCCCCATGTCAGGTGTTTCGCTCCAGCAGGCTGAGCGCCAGCTCGTATAGATCTCGCTGGGCGGGGTGGGCTATCTCGGATCTATCGAGATAGGCCAGGGTGCGTTCCTGGTGCTCGCGCGCTTGGCGCCTGATGGTCTCTCGCGCTCCTGCTCGCTCCAAGAGGGCCAGGATCGTGGGAATGTCTTGCTCTGTCAGAGTCGGCTGCGAGTAGATCCGGCACAAATCCTCATAGCCCTGCCGTTGCTCCCATTCCAGAGCCTGCAGGATAGGGATCGTCTTCTTTTTCTCCAGGATGTCGCTCGCGGCCGACTTGCCCGTAACCGCGGGGTCGCCCCAAATGCCCAGGATATCGTCCACGATCTGGAACGTAATCCCCAGCTCGCGCCCAAAACCCGCGTAATTCCTAACGACGTTCTCTTCTGCCCCGCCCAAGAGAGCACCTGCAGCAAGAGAAGCGGAAAGGAGAGCTGCTGTTTTGCCCGCGATCATACTGTCATACTCGGCCATCGTCACCGAGTCCGCCGATTCGAAGCGGATATCCAGGTACTGCCCGGTGCACAAGGCAAGGCAGGTCTCGTCGAAAAGCCGCACGATGCTGAGGACGGTCCCCGGGTCGTAGCCTTCCTCCACCAGCCGCAAGGTGGCCAGGCGTGAGATGACCCACAGGGTATCGCCCGTGTTAATCCCTTGGGCGATGCCCCACAAGCTCCATACCGTGGGTCGGTGTCGGCGGGTGAGGCTATTATCTTCGATGTCGTCGTGCACCAGCGAGAAATTATGGATTAGCTCGATGGCGCTAGCCGCGGCCAGCGCACGATGCCAATCCCCTCCCACGGCTTCACAGGCCAAAACACATAGCAGGGGGCGCAATCGCTTGCCCTTGGGTGCGTCCATGGGGCGCAGGTCGACATCAAGCCATCCCAGGTGGTACTGCATCATCTGGTACAGCGGCAACACCATCGGTTCGGTCGCCTGCAACGTGCGATGCAGGTCCTCTTCGATGGCCGTCAGATAGGGCTGCAAAGGGCGAGTCATGGTTGCTCTTTCTCTACGAGGGATATCCTATGGAGGTTGCCCCTGGCGTTCAGTCCGCTGTAGCCAGTCGTGCATCCTGGAACGCAGGTCGAACGCCCGTGCCACCTCAACACTTGGCCAAATGCGACCGGTCGAGATCATTTAGGGTGTGGGCTCCAGTGCAGAACATGGCCACGCGCAACTGGCTAACGATCACTTGCAGTGCCCGTTGCACCGCCTCGGCGGAATTCATGGCCGCGCGCAGGATGCTGAGTCCGATCCCCACCACATCGGCCCCCAGGGCCAGGCAGATAGCCGCCTCGATGCCATCGCTTATGCCGCCGCTGGCCACGATGGGCAGGCCGGGGCAGGCCTCTCGAGCTTCTACCAGGGCCTCTGCGGTGGGGTTGCCCCACGCGGCAAAAGCCCTGGCCACACGTGCGGCCTCCGGGCTGGCGCTGCGGTGGCGCTCTACCTCGCTCCACGAGGTGCCCCCTGCCCCCGCCACATCCAGGGCGGCCACCCCGGCCTGGCGCAGCAGGCGAGCATCGCGCCCCGAAAGGCCCCATCCCACTTCTTTGACGATCACCGGCACCGGTAGCCGACGGCACACCTCCTCGATCTTGGCCAGGAGCCCGCCGAAATCGGTGTTTCCCTCCAGCTGTAACGCTTCCTGCAAGGGATTGAGGTGCAGGACGAGGGCATCGGCGCCCACCGCCTCCACGGCGCGCAGGCATTGCTCCGGCCCATAGCCGTGGTTCAACTGGACGGCCCCCAGGTTAGCCAGGAGCAGGATGTCGGGTGCAAGATGGCGCACTCGATAGGTGTTCATCAGGTCATCGTCCTCGAGCCCGGCGCGCTGCGAGCCCAGCCCCATGCCCAGCCCCAGGGCTTGCGCTGCCGTCGCCAGGTTGGAGTTGACCACTTGCGCGAGCTCCGTGCCCCCGGTCATTGCCGAGATGAGCAACGGCGCGGCCAGGTTGCAGCCCAGAAAGCGGACGCGCGTATCTACATCTCTCAGCGCCATCTCGGGCAGCGCGCGATGGACCAGGCGATACTTTTCCAGGCCCGTGGTCGTTGCCGACTGCACGTTCTTGTTCAGGCAAATCTGCAGATGCTCGAGCTTGCGCTTTTCGTGCAACTTTTCCCTCGGATGCTTGCTAAAGATCGAGTTTACACGTCGCCCAAGCGCCTGTCAAGAGGACGATTGCATCCAGTGCTTTGTCCAAGTCGGTATTCTCGGTTTCTGCCTTTTTGACCCGCTTCCGCTGGCGTGTTACACTGACGGCAGGCTGATTCCAGGAAAAGTGGGATCCGTTGGGCCGGGGTGCGGCGATAGTCGTAATCTTGAGGTTTGCCCAGTTCGCAAGGGGGAGTTACGGTGCGCATTATCTCTGGCAAGGCCAAGGGGCGCAGGCTGGCAGCGGTGCCCGGCAGTACCACCCGCCCGATCACCGACCGGGTCAAGTCAGCGTTGTTCAGCATCCTGGGCGGAGACGTGGCGGGCAGCACCTGGCTCGATCTCTTTGCGGGCACGGGCAGCGTGGGAATGGAGGCGCTCAGCCGGGAAGCCAGCAGCGTCATTTTCGTCGATCGCGTTCGCAGGGCCATCGAGACGATGCGCCACAACCTGGAGCACATCGACCTCCTGGAGCGCGCGGAACTGGTCCATGACGATGCTTTTCGTTTCCTCAAACGGGCCGAGCCCGAGCTATCGTTCGACTATATCTATGTAGCGCCGCCCCAGTACGAGGACCTTTGGGCCAAAGCGCTGCAGCTGCTCGATGAGAAACAGATGCTGAGCGAGGACGGGCTGATCATCGTGCAGATTCACCCCAAAGAGTTTCACGAGCTACCTCTCCTGCACCTGGAACTGGTGGATGAGCGCCGCTATGGCAGCACGGTTCTCTTGTTCTATGCCCTGAAGGACGACACCGCCCAAGCCCGCGAGAAGGGCACAACCGCTCCTTCAGAAGCCGTTGCCGGCGCCGGACAGGCGGGTGAGGTCGCCAACGAGCGGGATGAGGAGACCTGATGGGCGGGATGACCCTTTGGGATGTTCATGTGGGGGATGTGGTGCAATTGCGCAAGCCCCACCCTTGCGGCAGCCTGGTATGGGAGGTCACGCGCATCGGCGCGGATATAGGACTAAAGTGCGGCGGTTGTGGGCACCGGGTGATGCTCACTCGCCGCGAGTTCAACAAGCGCGTTAAAAAGTTCCTCTCCCATGCCGACGCCACGGATGCCCCCGCTGGGCCACCTGTAGAGTGATTCCGCGTCGACCGATCTTAGCCCGAATAGCCTTCGTCAAACATGTTTAGCCTAGATGATACCATCGCTGCCATCTCCACACCTCTGGGACAGGGGGGCATCGGCATCGTGCGCCTCTCCGGCCCCCGGGCGGTGGCTATCGCGCGCCTCCTGCTAAGGACCAGAGATCCCGATTGGCTCGATGGTCCCCCCCGTTCGCACCGTCTATATTATGGTCACATCGTGCACCCTCGCTCGGGACAGATCATCGACGAGGTACTGCTCTCGGCCATGCGCGCCCCGCGCACCTACACCCGGCAAGATGTGGTAGAGATCAACGCCCACGGGGGAGTCGTGCCCCTGCGCGAGACCCTGACTCTCTGCCTGGAGGCGGGTGCCCGCCCGGCGGAAGAGGGAGAGTTCACCCTACGGGCTTACCTCAATGGGCGCATCGACCTGGCCCAGGCCGAGGCGGTGCTGGATATCATCCAGGCGCGCACTGAGGCCTCTTTGCGCGTGGCTCTAGATCAACTGGGCGGGCGACTGTCGGGGCGAGTGCGCGATATCCGGCGCGGCCTCATGCAGGCGCTGGCCCACCTGGAGGCGAGCATCGATTTCCCGGAGGATGAGATCCCGCCCCTCGATGTACAGGCCAGCCTGAGCCAGGCCGCAGAGCAGCTAATTCACCTGACCCGCGAGGTACAGCGCGGCATGGTGTACCGCCAGGGCGTACATACCGCCATCGTGGGGCGGCCCAATGTGGGCAAGAGCAGCCTGTTGAACACGCTGCTCCGCGTCGAGCGGGCTATCGTCACCCCCATCCCCGGCACCACGCGCGATACCGTGGAGGAGACCCTCGATCTGCAGGGGGTGCCCCTGGTGTTGGTGGATACCGCCGGGATCAACGCTACAGAGGATGTCATCGAGCGCCTGGGGGTCGAGCGCAGTCGGCGCTCCATCCAGCGCGCCGACTTGGTCCTCTTGACTGTGGATGGCAGCGTGGCGCCCCGGCCCGAGGACTTGCAAGTGGCCGCGCTAGCCCAGGACAAGGTGAGCGTCGTCGTGCTGAACAAGAGCGACCTGGGGACTGTGCCCGACTGTGCGGCGTTGCTGCCGGGTGCGCCGCACGTTTCCATCTCAGCCCTGACCGGCGAAGGGATTCCCGACCTGGAGCAGACGATCCTGGAAGTGATCCTCTCCGGTGACATCACCCTGGGCGATGATCCCGTTGCCAGCAACCCGCGACATCGCGACATCTTTCGCCGCGCTCTGGAGCACGTACGCGAGGCGAGCCAGGCCGACCAAGCCGGCCTGCCCAGCGACCTGGTCTCCATCGATGTACGCGAAGCGGTCGACGCCTTGGGCCAGGTGACGGGCGAGACGGCCAGCGAGGATCTGCTGAGCACCATTTTCAGCCAGTTCTGCATCGGCAAATAGCAGAGTGAGCGCGAGCTGGCCCAGCGCCACACCAAGAGCAGGGCTGGAGCCTTGCGCTCCAGATGGAAGATAGGAGGGTGAGCTTGAAGCTGGCCATCGTCACCTCGTGGCTCAACCAGTACGGCGGTGCGGAACGCGTCCTGGAGGTAGTGCACGACTTGTACCCCCAGGCGCCCATCTACACCTCCATCTATCGGCCCGAGGCGCTCCCCGAAAGTTACCGCACCTGGGATATCCGCCCCTCGTTCCTCAATCGGCTGCCGCTGATCAAGCGCAAGCACCAGTTCCTCTTGCCCTTTTACCCGCAGGCCTTTGAGAGCATGGACCTCCGGGGCTATGATGTGGTCCTCAGCCTGACCAGCGCCTTTGGCCACGGGGTGATCACCCCACCCGAGACGCGGCATATCTGCTACTGCCTGACCCCGGCGCGCTTCCTGTGGAACTATCACGCCTACATCGAGCGCGAGGGGCTGGGGCGGCTGGCTCGCTGGGTGCTGCCGCGCTATCTGCGTGGCCTGCGACAATGGGACCGCGCGGCCGCGGATCGCGTGGACGAGTTTATCGCCATCTCGCGCACCGTGCAGCAGCGCATCGCCAAATACTACCGGCGCCCCTCCCGCATCATCTACCCGCCTGTAGACACGCGGCCCCCTGCCGAGGAGGCGCCCGCCCAAGGGAGCGCCCCAGAGGACTATTTCTTGGTGGTCTCTCGGTTGGTACCCTACAAGCGTATCGACCTGGCGGTGCAGGCCTTCACCCGGCTCGGGCTTACTCTGCGGATCATCGGCGAGGGGCGCGACCGCGCCGCGTTGGCGGCCATGGCCGGGCCGAATGTCCAGTTCCTGGGCTACCGGCCCGACGACGAGGTGCGTAAGCAGATGGCGCACTGCCGCGCGCTGATCTTTCCCGGCGAGGAGGATTTCGGCATCACGCCCCTGGAGGCCATGGCCGTAGGCCGTCCGGTGGTGGCCTATGGGGCGGGGGGCGCGCTGGATACCATCGCCGACGGGCTCACGGGCCTGTACTTTCACGAGCCCACGCCCGAGTCGCTGGCCGAGGCGGTGCGACGTCTTGAGCAGCATACCTTCGATCCGGCGGTCCTGCGCCAAAACGCGGCGCAATTTGGCCGCGAGCGCTTCTGCCGCGAGCTGGATGCCGTCCTGACTGGCTCTAGCGCCTCGGCCAGTCCGTCCGAGGCGCTAGAGAAGGGGTGAGATAATGACTGACGAGATGACCCCCTACGACCGCACCTATCGGCGTATGGCCGGCGAGCCGGTCGATCGCCTGCCTAACCAGAACATCCTGATGGCCTTTGCCGCCCGCTATATCGGCTCCACTTACGACCGCCTGGTCCAGGACTATCGCGTCCTGGTGGAGGGCAACCTGCGGGCTATCGAGGCCTTTCACATCGATTGGGCCAGCGCCATCTCGGATCCCATGCGCGAGGCCTCGGCCTTTGGCGCGACGGTCGAATTTCCCTACGATCGCGTGCCCTATTCCCCCACGCCACTGCTGGCCAGCTATGCCGATTGGAACAAGCTGGCGCTGTGGGACCCCTGGGACCACGAGCGCCCGCGCGATCGCCTGCAGGCCATCGCGCTCTATCGTCAAAAGGTAGGCGGGTATTATCCTATCGTGGGCTGGGTAGAGGGCGCCGCAGCGGAGGCCGCCGACCTGCGAGGGGTTTCGGCGCTGATGGAGGATATGCTCACGGAGCCGGGGGCGGTGCATGACCTGCTGGAGATCTGCACCGAGGCGGCGATCCGCTTTGCCGTGGCCCAGGTGGAGGCGGGCGCCGACATGATGGGCATCGGCGACGCCGTGGCCTCGCTGATGAGCCCGCGCCTCTATCGCGAGTTCGCCCTGCCCTATGAGCAGCGCATCATCGAGGCCATCCACGGAGTAGGGGCCAAGGTCAAGCTGCACATCTGCGGCAACACGTCGCGCCACCTGGCCGATATGGCCCAAACGGGCGCCGATATCATCGACGTGGACTGGATGGTAGACATGGGCGAGGCGGTGTACACCTTAACGGGGCACAGCGCCAATGGCAACTATGACCCCGTGGCCGTGCTATACCAGGGCACCCCCCAGGATGTGGCCCAGGCGGTGCGCCATTGCCTGGCCATTGCCGACAACCGCTCCATGATCAGCGCGGGGTGCGAGGTGCCCGCGGATACGCCGCACGCCAACCTCCTGGCCCATTACGAGGCGCTGCGGAGGGTGCCCCTTCTGTAGATGCCGCGAGCACGCTCTGATAGGCAGCTACAGGGGCAGGCGCGCATGCCGCATCGAACCAGACTGGTTGCTCGTATACCAGTTGCTGGACGAAAGTCATCTTCGAGCGGACGGGAACCCACTCGGATTTGTTCGAATAGGTAAATGCCTGACGCGATAGACTGGTCAGGACCGGTCTATCGCGGCGAGCTGGGGCAAGCCCAGGCATGCCAGGTGTTGCAGCAGGACATCGACCCCCACAAAGCGCACGGCCCCCATCCCGGCATGCAGCGCCCCCAACACATTGGCGGGTGCATCATCGATGAAGAGGCTCCGCTCCGCGGGCACATCCAGCGCATCCAGGATGGCGCGGTACATGCGCGGGTCCGGCTTGAGCACACCCACCTGGTAGGAGAACACCTGCGCGTCGAACAGCCCCTCCATGCCCCAGCGCCCCGATGCGCTGGCGCCGCTGGAACGGCCCGGCGGTGCGTTGGAAAGCA